>NZ_JBSWYM010000011.1:0-242839 GCF_056161105.1 Pseudoalteromonas sp. AWH4_217
CAATCGCAGCGGCGACGGCAGCCTTGCGAGGATCTTCCGGCTCAGCAGAGGTTTCGGCAGGTTCAGCGTCTGTTTGCTGCTCGGCTTCTTTGGCGGCTTTCTTCGCTTTAGCACGGGCAATCGCAGCGGCGACGGCAGCCTTGCGAGGATCTTCCGGCTCAGCAGAAGTTTCGGCAGGTTCAGCGTCTGTTTGCTGCTCGGCTTCTTTGGCGGCTTTCTTTGCCTTAGCGCGGGCAATCGCAGCAGCGACGGCGGCCTTGCGAGGATCTTCCGGCTCAGCAGAAGTTTCGGCAGGTTCAGCGTCTGTTTGCTGCTCGGCCTCTTTGGCGGCTTTCTTTGCCTTAGCGCGGGCAATTGCAGCGGCGACGGCGGCCTTGCGGGGATCCTCCGGCTCAGCGTTGGCCTCGGCTGCTTCAGCACCTGTTGATTGCTCGGTCTCTTTAGCGGCTTTCTTTGCTTTCGCACGAGCGATGGCGGCGGCAACAGCAGCTTTGCGAGGATCTTCGGCTCCTGTGTCGCTTTGTGATGGCGTCGCCTCGTTGTCCTGCTGGGCTGACTTTTTCGCCTTGGCGCGTGCAATGGCCGCAGCAACAGCGGCTTTACGCGGATCCTCTGCAGTGGCAGCTGAAGAATCAGTCGCGTCATTTTGTTGTGCTGTTTTTTTAGCTTTAGCCCTTGCTATGGCGGCGGCAACGGCATCTTTGCGTGAGCCTTCTCCGCCGGCATGCATCTCAGGTGCAGCTTGTGCGTCTTTTTCTGCTTTGTACTGACGCGCTTTTTCTTTGCGCTTAGCACGCTCCAGTGCCACTTCTGAATTGTCCGGCTCCAGCGTGCCATCGGCCGCTTTTTTGGCTTTGGCCCGCTCAATCGCGGCTTGTACAGCAGACTGGCTGTCTTTTTTCTGTTTGACGCGCTCCATCGCGGCGCTGACTTTATCGCTTTGCTCTGCACTGCGGGTACTGCTGCGCGCTGAGCGTTTATGACGATTTTGACGTTCTTCCTGCTCCCGCTCGAGTCGCTCTTTGCGTGCCTCAAAGCGTTCTTTAGCACGCTCCGCCTTCACTTTTTCGAGCTTTTGCTCGCGGATCTCGGCCTTGGCAACCCGGTAGTACTGCACCAGCGGGATTTCACTCGGACAAACATAGGCGCAAGCACCACACTCAATACAGTCGAACAAATTATGTTCTTCCAGTTTGTCGTACTCTTTGCCTTTGGCAAACCACTGCAGTTGTTGTGGCAGCAGGGTTTGCGGACAGGCATCGGCACATGCGCTACAACGAATACATGCCTGTTCGGGGCCGGCAACGGCCAGCTCCTGATTATCCGGTGCGAGAATACAGTTGGTGGTTTTTACGACTGGAATTCGCACTGTTGGCAGGGTAAAGCCCATCATAGGGCCACCCATGATAACACGCTGTTCTGCCACAGGTTCAAAGCCCTGGCAAGTAAGTAAGTGCTTAATTTCTGTGCCCAGCAGTGCCCAGACATTTTGTGGTGTCTGGATGGTGTTTCCGGTCACAGTTACCACGCGCTCAATCAACGGTTTGCCTTTGCACACGGCTTCGCTGACGGCAAACAAAGTACCGACATTCTGTACCAAGACGCCAACATCGGCAGGTATTCCGCCACTGGGGACTTCTTTAGAGGTCAATACCTGGATCAATTGTTTCTCACCGCCCGAGGGGTATTTAACCGGTAGGCCACGGATCAGGATTTTGCTATTGTGAGCGGCCGCAGCGGTCATCGCCTGAATAGCCTCAGGTTTGTTGGTTTCAATACCAACCAGCACATATTCCGGGCTTAGCAGGTGCTGCATGATCTCTATGCCCTGCACAATTTGCTCGGCATGTTCGCGCATGAGTAGATCATCTGCGGTGATGTAAGGCTCGCACTCAACGCCGTTGACCACTAAAAATTCAACAGGTTTATGCTTTGCGCTGTCGGCTTTGACATAGGTTGGAAAGCCCGCACCGCCCATTCCGGCAATACCGGCATGGTGAATAATGTCGATCAAGGCCTGGTTATCGAGCTGGGTGTAGTCTGGAACCGGACTAAGTTCACACCAGCTGTCCTCTCCGTCTGGCGTGAGTACGATACTCAATTCAGGTAAAGCGGAAGGGTGTGCTGAAGGCATGGGTTTGATGTCACTGATCACCCCAGAAGTTGGCGCATGCACAGGCAAAGACCAGTTTGCGCCCGGGCGGGTCAATGCCTGACCTTTTAGTACGCTGTCCCCTTTATTTACCAGCAGCTGACCGTTGGCTCCAATATGTTGTTTCAGAGGTAGTACCAGATAGTCGGGCAGGGGAATACGACCAATACTCGCCTGATTTGACACAGATTTTTGCTCCGGTGGATGAATGCCGCCGGGAAACTGCCACAATTTACCGTGTTCAATTTGCTCAAGTAAAGTTTCCACTTAAACCTCTTAGTCGATTTGCTTTACAGGAATGGCGTCAATTTGCCATTTCCAGGTTTGGACGGTTTGTGCCACCGGGATCATATCAATACAATCGACAGGGCAGGGGTCAACACACAGGTCGCAGCCGGTGCACTCGTCTGCAATGACGGTATGCATTTGCCGGGTTGCGCCGACGATGGCATCAACCGGACAGGCCTGAATACACTTAGTGCAACCAATGCACTCATCTTCGCGTATATAGGCAACCTTCTTAATGGGCTCTGCTTCTTCACCCCCAGCCAGAGGCTTGGCCTCAACGCCCATTAAATCGGCCAGTTTTTTCACCGTTGCCTCGCCACCAGGTGGACATTTATTTACGTCATCACCATTAGCAATCGCTTCTGCATAGGGGCGACAACCGGGGTAGCCACACTGACCACATTGTGTTTGTGGCAAGATGGCATCTACCTGATCAACAATGGGGTTGCTTTCAACCCGGTACTTTACGGCGGCGTAGCCGAGAATAAGGCCAAAAACCAGCGCCAGTGCGCCGATGGCAATTAGTGCATAAAACAGTGTCATCTTAGAACTTCACCAATCCAGAAAAACCCATAAAGGCCAGCGACATCAGTCCGGCTGTGATCATGGCAATTGAGGCACCTTTAAACGGTGCAGGTACATCCGCGACGGCCAGACGTTCTCTCAGTGCGGCAAACAACACCAACACCAGTGAAAAACCAACGGCAGCACCAAACCCATACACTGCCGAACCAATGAAGGTGTGGTCATTTTTAATGTTGAGCAATGCTACCCCTAACACCGCGCAGTTGGTGGTGATAAGCGGCAGGAAAATACCGAGCAGGCGGTATAAGGTTGGGCTGGTCTTGCGAACGACCATCTCTGTAAACTGCACAACCACAGCAATCACCAAAATAAAGCTCATGGTGCGCAGGAAGGTGAGATCCAGTGGCAGCAAAATGTATTGATTGACCAGGTAGCTGGTGACAGAAGCCAACGTCAGAACGAAGGTGGTCGCGAGTGACATACCAATAGCGGTTTCGAGTTTGCCCGAGACACCCATAAACGGGCACAAGCCGAGGAATTGCACCAATACAAAGTTATTTACCAGCACTGTGCCAATAAGCAACAGAATATACTCTGTCATGCTTGCCCCTTAGTGTGAATGAATTTACAGAGAACCAGAATAGACTGAGAATTCTAACAATTTCGGGCTTGAGATCACAGCATTTAGCCGGGAGAGAGGGGGGAAAGTTTGTTAAAAATGGCTAGTAAAGTTGACAATAGGGCGACAGGTTCGCCCCATTGTCATCAGAGTATTAAATTTCTTTTGGTTTTTCTATGTAGTAACCCTGAACGCCGTCCAGACATAAGGTTTCAACGATGTGTTTTTCTTCCTGGCTTTCGACTCCTTCGGCAAACACACTGACCCCGATGCGGTGAGCCAGGTCGACCATCAGACGCATAAAGTACTGGTTGTTTTTGTCCTCTTCCAGTCCTCGGGTATAGCTGGCATCCATCTTAATAAAGTCGGGTTTCAGGTCGCGGAAGAACTTAAAGGATGTGAGTCCAACACCGAACCGCTCAACGGTTATCCGAGCACCAACCCGGTGTACCATATCGATAAAGCGCTTGCTGGCTTTGATATTCTGTTGCAAGCCGAATTCGCTGACTTCAAAGATAAGCTTAGATGCCAGGTTGGCTTCTTTTAGCAGTCGACGCTCAAGCCAAATAACAAACTGGTCGCTGTGCGCACTGGACGCGGTTACATTTATCCCGAAGAACTTCTCATTGAAATTGCGCGACTTGATCATCTCGATTGAGGTGTCGATGATAAGTTGATCTATTTCTACTGCCATCTCCAGCTTTTCGGCCATTGCCAGGAAAGAGGCCGTGGGTAGCATTTGCCCGTCTTCGGTTTTAAAGCGTGCTTGTATTTCGGCATAGGCTTTGACATTTTTACCAATCGGCATAATGTTTTGCATCATCAGCATAACGCGACGGCTTTCAATGACTTCACGAATAACGCGTCGCCAGTTCTGGTTGCCGAAACCCGCGCCGACATTATTTACTAAGTCGGTTTCGCGTTGCAGGTGCCAGGCGTTGGCTTGCTTGCTCTGTGCCATACTCATTGCGTTATCCACAACGGACAGCAATTCGCCTAAAGGCTTGCCCGACTCATAAGGGACAATACCTGTGTTCGCAACCGAACTTAATTCCTGGTTTTGCTGATATTGAGTGAACCTGGCTTGCAGGGTTTCACCAAAACGCTCAGCTTCTTTTGATGGAATATTTGGTAAGATAACCGCAAAATCTGAGCTATTGAGGCGAAACACCTGACTACCGGTATAAGTACCGCTGACATGTTTGACGATGTCGGCAATCCCTTTAATATACAGATCGCCTTTCTGGTAGCCTCGAGTTTGGTTAATCATTTGCAATTCACTGCAGCGCACCATTGCCAGTGAACCGAAACTTTTATCGCTGGCTGACTCAATTTGGTGTTCGTAGTACTCAACAAACATATTGCGGTTTCCAAGTCCGGTCACCACATCTTTATAGGCTTCTTGTTTGATAGACTGGGCCGCTGACTTAATGTCTTCCTGCTTGCTCTTTAAAAAGTGTGCAAGTCGATTGAAAGAGGGGGCTAATTCTGCGCCAAGCTCAGCCACTTTATTGGTGTTGAAATCCTGATCTATGCTTTCAGAAACTTGGTTTTGAGTAATATAGATGTCGACGGCATCGGCAACCGTCATACTGACATTGCGATTTAGCTTGCGATAAATTGTCTTCATATAGAAGATGGGTATAAAGGCCATCAGTGCGGAGATGATGATCATGAAAACGAGCGCCTGTTGTAACAATTCAGCCTGACTCTGCACATTGATCAAAAATTCAATTTTGATGTCTTTACTTTTATTAACCGCAAACTGAGGTCTGATAGAGTTTAGTGTGTCGGCAATGATGCCCGCCAATACGGGCATTTCGCTTTGGGTATTGATGTTCAGTACAGTTTGCCCGGCAAAGTCACGCACAATAAAGGAAGAAAAGACATTACCACTGCCAAGAGACAAGCGAATATGCTCGGGCGTGACATCTGCCATGGTTTTTTCCTGAATATAGTTGCTTACCATACTCTGTGCATTTTGCTGGGCTCTGCTGACGGCGTTGTCAAAGCTACTTGCAATCAAGAAGCTACCAAGCGCAGAAAAAACAATCCAGGAAACGAGCTGGAGAAATATGAGTTTTTTAAAACCTGCCATTGTTATTCATCTACCTGAAACTGGGATTAAATTCCGTTCGTCGACTGACTTGTATTAGCAGCCTTTTTGAGGAGTGAAATAGCCGCCTAGAATGCCTGTAGGGTAGAGCATTCATCAGAAAAAGTCTAATATAATCGAACAATTGCCAATGCGAAATGAACTAAAAGTGGATATAAATAAGGGAATATTATGAGTTGGCTCCCCCTCCCCGACTCGAACGGGGGACCTGCGGATTAACAGTCCGTCGCTCTAACCAACTGAGCTAAGGGGGAACAGAATGAAGTTACTCAAAGTGGCTCCCCCTCCCCGACTCGAACGGGGGACCTGCGGATTAACAGTCCGTCGCTCTAACCAACTGAGCTAAGGGGGAACTTTTTGAGTTAAAAACGATGAACCAAGTAAATTGGCTCCCCCTCCCCGACTCGAACGGGGGACCTGCGGATTAACAGTCCGTCGCTCTAACCAACTGAGCTAAGGGGGAATCGTTTATATTGAAAGATTGGCTCCCCCTCCCCGACTCGAACGGGGGACCTGCGGATTAACAGTCCGTCGCTCTAACCAACTGAGCTAAGGGGGAAGCATGTCTCTCAACGGGGCGAAATATTAATGACCGCTAGGCAAGGTGTCAACAATAAAAATCATTGAATTGTAAAAAAGCAGTTCGTTCGTTGAATTAATGCTCGATTTGCGCCTTTTTTGGCTGCCTTTAAGCCACTTCAGTACCTTATCTAGTGCAAGGGAGATAATGCGACGGAAAGTGTCAAAGTGACGAAATGTACAATTTTTGATGCTTGTGTCGTTATTTTGTTCGAAGCGAACTTTTTTTGCACTTTAACAGAGATCCGATTTGTCAGCGATTTGAGATCTCATAAAGATCCTGGAAATGATCGAATAACAATCCAGTATAATTGGGGTTTGTTGCACAAAAATTACTCAATATATACAGAATTATTGCATATAAATGTTCTGGAAAATTTAAAGGTTATAAGTATCATGTAGTTAGGTGGTTTTTGGGGCCATTGCCACTAATTTGCAATATTTTGATATTGGTCTAGTAGCACTGGATCTTTCCCCGAAAAGCGACTCGATCCCGATCGAATAAGCAGGTGATCAAGTATAAGGGAGCGATCTTTCATTCGGATCGCAAGCTAGGCCTTTATTTTTAAAGGCTGTGATAAGTTATCCACGGAATCTGTGGATAACATTGTTTATTAAACTTTAAAAAGTGCTACAACGCCATATATTCCGCGGCATAGCGACGATGCAAGCGTTTTGATGAAAAATAATTGGTTGTTATAAATCAATAGCTTATTAAATTTGCACCATACTGGAACGAGAAATGCACAATATGACGGATTTATTTCGTCCTCGCCCCATTGATGTGCAAAAAGTGACCCGAATCAAGTTCTATTTTTCTAAAAAACCAACTTTTTCCGAAAAATGTTTGAGTTGGTGTGAAATACCCCAATAAAACAATTTTTAATGCGCTGCCAGATATCCGCTAACTTATGGGATTCACTCGTTTGTCGTTAAAACAAGATATCGTCGTGCGATACGCCGTTTTGGCTAAACCCAGGTGGTAATGTCAAACGTAATACACATCAGCCGTATCATCCGCACAGGCTGGATGTTTAATTAAGTGCATCATCGAAAGTGATCCATTAGAATACTCGCTTCCAAATGAGGTAAAGCAAACTATGTCCGCAGTTCGTCAATCAAATCCCGGTAGTGATATTCTCAATGGGTCAATCGTGGAAACGCTTAGACGCATGACCGTTCCCATGATTTTTGGCATGATCACTCTGATGAGTTTCAACTTAATCGACACTTTTTTTATCAGCTTACTCGGTACAGAGCCGCTCGCGGCAGTGAGTTTTACCTTTCCTGTTACTTTTACTGTTATTAGTCTTGCCATCGGGCTGGGTATCGGTACATCTGCGGTCATTGCAAAAGCCTTGGGTGCCAACAATATGGAAGAAGCTAAATTCGACGGCTTTGTCGCATTACTGGTATCTGCGGTGATGGTGGCTGTTTTATCAGCCATTGGTTATGTATTGATAGAGCCCATTTTTACCTTGCTGGGTGCCAGTGCGCAAACTATGCCTTATATATACGACTATATTTCAATCTGGTTTGCGGGCGCCATATTTCTGATTATGCCGATGATTGGTAACTCTATACTCAGAGCCAGTGGTGATACAAAAACGCCCAGTCTAATTATGGGGTTGGGCGGGCTTATCAATGCCATTTTGGACCCCTTGCTAATTTTTGGTTATGGTCCATTTCCGGAACTTGGTGTAAAAGGGGCGGCGATCGCCAGTGTGATTGCCTGGAGCGTAGGCGTAGTGTTTATTTTGTATTTACTGGCAGTTAAGAAGCGCTTACTACAAATTAGTAGTCCGCAGCAAAGCATCACTCAGGCTACCAGTAAAATATTGAAGATTGGGTTGCCTGCGGCAGGGGCTAACATGCTCACGCCAATAGCGATGGCAGTCATGACGGCCATCATTGCTACCTATGGTGCGGAAGCTGTGGCTGCTTTTGGTGTAGGCAGTCGTATTGAATCCATTGCCAGTTTGGTGGTGCTAGCCTTATCTATGACTTTACCACCTTTTGTCAGTCAAAATTTCGGAGCTCAGAAATATCAGCGAGTTGAAGACGCATACCGGACCACCCTGAAGTTTGTTATGGCCTGGCAATTTGGCATCTATATATTGCTCATAGCGGCTTCTCATTGGATCAGTCAGGCTTTTGGTGATGAGCCACAAGTCGTCGAGATCATTAAGTTGTTTATTTACACCTTACCCTTGAGTTACGGTTTGCAAGGGGTAATCATCCTGACCAATTCATCGTTCAATGCGTTGCATAAGCCAATGCGCGCATTAGTATTAAGTGTCGTTAGGTTGTTTGTGTTCTATATACCCTGTGCCTATCTGGGTTCTCATTTTGCGGGCATTCAAGGACTATTTATCGGTGCTGCATTTGGTAATCTGTTCACCGCCATATTGGCGTATAAATGGTTCACAAGTACGTTAGCCGCAATGCAACAGTGCACACGACAGGAGGAAGTGGTATGAGTGATGTATTTGACTTGGTTTCTGACTTTTCACCCAGTGGTGATCAGCCTACGGCAATAGCTCAACTTTGTGATGGGTTAGAAGCCGGTCTGGCCCATCAGACTCTGCTGGGGGCAACCGGGACCGGTAAAACGTTTACCATGGCCAATATTATCCACACTCTGAATCGGCCTACTATCATCATGGCGCACAATAAAACTCTGGCGGCGCAGCTGTATGGTGAGATGAAAGAGTTTTTCCCAAATAACGCGGTTGAATATTTCGTCTCTTACTATGATTATTATCAGCCCGAAGCTTATGTGGTTGCCAGTGATACTTTTATAGAGAAAGATGCGTCAATCAATGAGCACATAGAACAGATGCGCTTATCTGCGACAAAAGCACTCCTGGAGCGTCGGGATACGATTATCGTTGCATCTGTCTCTGCCATTTATGGTTTGGGTGATCCAGATTCATATATGAAGATGATGCTGTTGCTGAAAGTGGGCGAAACCATGGAGCAGCGAGCAATGCTCAGGCGTTTGGCTGAACTTCAGTATACCCGTAACGATATGGATTTTAGTCGTGGCACGTATCGGGTCAGAGGTGAAGTGATAGATATCTTCCCGGCAGAATCCGATACCTATGCTATCAGAGTGGAAATGTTTGATGAAGAGATCGAACGCATCAGCATGTTTGACCCACTAACTGGCGCGGTGGAAAAGCACTTAGTTCGGGCCACTATTTATCCTAAAACTCACTATGTTACACCGCGTGAGAAAATCCTTGATGCGATTGAAAAAATCAAACTTGAGCTCAAAGAGCGGCGCAACAAGTTATTGACTGACAATCGCTTGGTCGAAGAGCAAAGGGTCGCGCAACGCACACAGTATGACATTGAAATGATGACCGAGTTGGGTTATTGCTCAGGCATCGAAAACTACAGTCGTTACTTATCCGGTCGTGCACCTGGTGAGCCACCACCGACCTTGCTGGATTATTTGCCAGATGATGCCTTGATGATCATTGACGAATCTCATGTCACCGTTTCACAGATTGGTGCCATGTATAAGGGAGATCGCAGCCGCAAAGAGAACTTGGTTGAGTACGGATTCAGGCTACCTTCTGCCATGGATAATCGCCCACTGAAATTTGAAGAGTTCGAAGCGATTGCACCGCAGACGATTTATGTCTCTGCTACGCCTGGGGACTATGAACTCAATAGATCCTGTGGTGAAGTGGCCGAGCAGGTGATCCGCCCTACGGGGCTGTTAGACCCGGAACTGGAAGTACGCCCCGTGGCAACTCAAGTTGATGATCTCTTATCTGAAATTTATCGTCGAGTCGAGCTTAAAGAGCGTGTTCTGGTCACGACTCTGACCAAGCGTATGTCTGAAGATCTTACCGACTACCTCAATGACCATGATGTCCGGGTACGTTATTTACACTCTGATATTGATACTGTAGAACGAATGGAAATTATCCGGGATCTGCGTAAAGGTGTGTTTGACGTCTTGGTTGGCATTAACTTGCTACGTGAAGGCCTGGATATGCCAGAGGTTTCATTGGTTGCCATTCTGGATGCGGATAAAGAGGGCTTCTTACGTTCAACACGGTCACTCATCCAGACAATTGGTCGGGCTGCACGGCACATCAATGGTAAAGCTATCTTGTATGGGGATTCGATCACCAAATCTATGCGTCAGGCAATTGATGAAACAGAGCGACGTCGAGCTATTCAGCATGCTTACAACGAAAAGCATGGCTTAAAACCGCAAGCCTTGGTGAAGAAAGTCACAGATGTAATGGATTTGGGTGAAGAAGTCTCGGCAGAGCAGTCTAAAGTTATGCCGAAAGTGTCGAAAAAGACAGCTCCTTCTAAGCAAACACATAGTGTCGCTGAATTGACTGAGCAGATAAAGCAGCTAGAGTCGCAGATGATGCAATACGCACGTGAGTTGGAGTTCGAGAAGGCAGCTGCGATACGGGATGAAGTGCATCTGTTGCAGCAGCAGTTACTGAAAAGCTGATACAATAAAGCGCAGCCACTGGCTGCGCTTTTAACTAATTCCTTTAGAAACGGTAACTGACACCAAAGCCTAAGTTGGTTGTGTCCAGGTCACCCATGTCCAGGTATTGAATACTGGCATTAACCGACATCCCATTGTCCCAGTCGTATTGCCAGCCAGCTTCTGTCATGAAGCTTATGCCATCTTCTTCAACCATGGTTTTGCCTTTGTAGCCAATTTCGTAATCGTAATAATGCGCGCCGAGCTTGGCGAACAGGTAACTATTATCGGTAATCTGGTACTGACCTTTAACAGCCAATACAAAGTTGTCATAGTCTAGCTCATTTGCACCAAGGCCAAACAATGCTTTGTCATTGCGTGTACAAGTAAACTTGTCGTCACTATCGTCCTTACATTCCCATTCATCCGCTTCCATACCTGTGTTGTAAGCGGCTTCCAGCGCCCAGGTCGAGTCGTATTGATAGTTGTAGTAAAAGTATACGTGTGTAACACCATCACCATCCTGATCTGAGCTATTGTAAGAGGCACTGCCGCCGAATAGTTGTGCGCCTACGCGGTGTTGTTCATCATTTTGTGCAGCCTGTGATGCAAAAGAGGCTGAAACTGCCAAAACCAGTGAGAGGAGAGATAAAGATTTCATTGCTGTCATTCCGTTTGATTAACTTGCTGACAAGTTTATTCAGACTCCTTGTGAGAGTCTGTTTGTGGGGTGTCATAAAATGTAAGTGCTTGTAGGAAGGCTGTGAGTAACTATGTCTCAGCTAGTCTGCGCAATGAAAAGCACGGCTTATGGTCTGCAGGTCTGTCGCCTTGACAGGGTTGGAGGGGGTATTACTTCTGACCAGGACAACATCTATTGAAGGTAAGGGAGGTAAACCCTGGTCACTCAGGATAGAAAGGCCCTCTGCACTACTTTGTGCAAGTGCGCCGAGCGCCAACTCTGCTTTAACAAGCGCGCGCAATGCTGAAGCGCTCTGACAATTAGCAATGACTTTAAATGGTCGCTCCTGCTTCATTAAACCCTCGATGGCGGCCTGATGAAAACGACAGTCTCGTTGAAATACAGCGAGCGAAATGAGGGCTTTTGGATGCAAAGTACCAACCCATACCCCTTGATCATGGTATAGAAAGAATCCTTCCTCGGAGTCTGGGCTTCGCGTGATCACGCCCAAATCAAGCTCACCCTGATCCAGCGCATCTTTTATTCGGTTGCTGGACATGCAGTGAATATCAAGCTCGAGGTTCTGCCATAGTTGATGCAGCTGAGTGGTGAGTGAAGGCAATATAGTGTCAGCATAATCGTCTGGGCAACCCAGTCTGAGAAGCGTAGGTCGCTCGCTTTGACGCATATGTGCCAGAGTATCATCGTGCAATCTAACCAGTTGTTTTGCGTAACGCATTAAGGTGTGCCCATCCTGAGTCAGATGTAACTTTCGACCTGATTTTTCAAACAGGGGCTTACCTACATCTTCCTGGAGCTTTTTCATCTGCATGCTAATGGCTGATTGAGTTCGGTGTAGCTGGTTAGCTGCGCGAGTAAAGCTGTCATTTTCGACGCAGGCGATAAAGCTACGTAATGATTCAATGTCCATATCTATAAGAGTTGTTGATGTTTGATATTAGAATTATCCGTTGGTTTAGCTTGATAAAGCAACTTAAAGTAGGAGCCATAACAATCATCGCTATTGAAATAAGGACGACTATGAAGCTTTACATTGGCAACAAAAACTACTCTACCTGGTCTTTGAGAGCTTGGTTATTATTTGAAAGATATGGGCTAAAGCGTCAGGAAACCATGTTGAAACTAGAAACAGACACATTTTATCAGACCTTGTCAGGTATTAGCCCAACCAACAAGGTACCGCTACTTATTGATGGAGATGTGGTGGTCTGGGAATCTCTGGCAATCTGCGAATACATCAACGAAACTTATCTTTCAGGGAAAGCCTGGCCTGAAAATCCTGAGTTACGTGCGCGCGCACGATCACTTAGCAGTGAAATGCACAGTGGTTTTTTGGCACTCAGATCGGAAATGCCAATGAATATTCGGGCAAAACGTTATGTGGACTTATCTGTAGCCGCGCAAAAAGACATAGCAAGGATTGCACAAATTTGGCGAGAACAAATGCGGGAATTTGGCCAACAGGGTGGCTGGTTATTCGGTGAATGGAGTATAGCCGATGCGATGTTTGCACCGGTTGTTATGCGGTTTATCACTTATGGCATTGAGCCTGGACCAGAAGCAACTGCATATATAGAAAAAGTACTTGCTTGCCCTGCCATTCAGAGGTGGCGCGCAGACGCGCTGCTTGAGCAGGATATAGTACCAAGTGATGAAGCTGGCATTCCAAGTGACTAATGTAAGGCGCAGGTATTAATATTGGGGTTATCTGCATACTGTGTCCTTATTTGGGTAATATACTTATTGTTGTGTGTTGCTCAATAATGGAAGCGTCTAATGCTGACCCCAGTTACCTCCCATAATCAAATCATCTATCATAATCTGGCGCAGGCTTATGAGGCTGAGTTTTCTCCTCTTACAGATAAAAGCCCTGGCCCTGACGGCGTATTTGCATTAGATACGTTGCTGGACGGTAACGTCAGAGGATATTTATGTTATGTCAACAAAACGCCGGTCGGATTGGCAGCGATAGCGCAGCATCAGGAAAGAGAGTTTGAGGTTTGTGAGTTTTATATAGTACCTCGTTTTCGCAAAGCCGGGCTCGGCGCTCGATTTGCTCGCGCTATCTGGGCGAACTCTCCGGGTCTGTGGACCATTAAGCAGATTGCTGGTGCCGACTATGCAACGCAATTCTGGCGTCGTGCAATTGCTCAAGCCGGCATAGAAGAGATGGAAGAAGACACCTACCATGACCCATACTGGGGCACAGTGATGCGCCAGCGATTCAGATACGATATGTAATCGTCTAACTGAGTTAGGCTGTCAGGCGCGTATCTGTGTCAGGATGTGCTGGCAGTCTGGCAGCGCCATAAAGTGTGGCACTGGGTAATCGGGGTGTGCCTCTTCAAGTGCCAGGACTGCCAGTGACTGAATATCGTCACTGAGCACTTCACTGAGGTGAGCCTGAATGTTGAGTTGCGCCAGCAAATCTGTGATGTGTGTGATGAAGTCTTGCGCCTGCCGCTCAATAGGGTAATCCAAAGAAGTCAGATTACAATGACGCGCGATCGTGGCTAACTGGCGGTGTATCCGGCTGCCATACCAATGCAGAACTGGCAATAGCAATACTGCGTTTGCCAGGCCGTGCGGAGTGCCATATTTGGCTGTGAGCTGGTGTGAGATAGCATGCACATAGCCTACCGATGTTCGCGTGAATGCTTGTCCAGCTAGGAAAGAGGCATAGAGCAGCTTTTCTCTTGCCTCAAGGTTCTGACCATCAGAGTAAGCAATAGGCAGGTGGCAGAAGATAAGCTCACACGCCTCGAGTGCTTTTTCATTCGTCAGTTGAGTCGCGTTAATACTTAAGATCGCTTCAATAGCGTGAGTTAGTGCGTCGATGGCTGTGGTTGCCGTTATCCCGGCCGGTAAACTGGTCGTGAGCTGGCTCAATAGAACCGCACGCTGTGGGACCAGGCAAAAGTCTGCGGCAGCGAGCTTTTTGCCCTTTTTTTCGTCGTTAAACACTGCCGCAACCGTTGTCTCAGATCCAGTGCCTGCTGTGGTCGGTATTGCAATGTTAGGAGGGAGTGTTTTAAGCACCTTAAACAAACCTGAAAAGGCGTCAACTGAGCGTTTTGGGCGGACAGCCCGAGCACCAATTAATTTTGCAGCGTCCAGTACCGAACCACCGCCAACACTGATAATTGCCTTGCAGTTGTTTGACAGGTAGGTTTGATAGCCTTGCTCGATATTCTCTATCGTGGGGTTAGCCTGCACTTTATCATAAACGACAGGGTGCAGGTTTTGAGCCTCCAGTGCCGTGATAACGGGGGAAATGACGTCTAACTCATTCAGGACTTTGTCTGTTACCAGCATGACCTGAGTACCATGTGGTAGAGCTAGATCTTGTATGGCACTGGCCAGTCCCGTTAAACCTTTGTACAGCTCTGGTGCTGGAATGCCAATAAATCTGACAATGCATTTCAGTAAAAAGTGATAGCAGCGATAGAGTAGGTGCATAACCTGGAAAGCTCAAGTGGTTGTTTATTGCACAAAAGCATAGCCGAAAGTGCCTGTATAAGGCAAAGATTTAGTGTGGCAGGTATTTGAAATCGTGTTACTTTAGAAAGAGGGTGAGCCAGCTCTAAAGTGCTGGCCCATATGCAGAGGATTAAACAACTCCGCGTGGTAAACGGCAGTCATGATCCTTTTCTGCCAGCTCAATGATCCAGGCTTCTTCTGCTGTGTAGCCATCTTCATTTGCTTTGACAACCGTGAACGGGGTTGCTTTTTTAACCGCTGGCGCTGCTGCCTTGGTTGTTGCTTTTTTCTTAGGCGCAGGTTGTTCTGTCGCGGCTGTTCCTGAAGTTAGCTCTTCGGTTAAAGCTGCTACATCTGCCAGACGCATATTTTTGCCACCGTCAATGCTGTACCAGCCAGGTTTAGTGGTGATCTCTGGCTTTTTACCGTGTGTGGCTTCATATGCGGCTTCAAATGCACTTAAAACTTCAGTTTTATCTAGTTTACTCATCGTAAATCCCAGTCGTGTTATACGCGGATACGCAGGTTAAGATTAAACGATATTTATACCTATTTTTGAGTAATTTTTCAATTTTTTGCGTTTTTAAGCTCTGATTCATCGCAAATCAGTCCCTGTTCAAGGGGGATATATCCAACTTTGGTATTACAAAGCTTGTGGGTCAATCATTCGACGCAGTGCTATCCATTGCCTTCCTATCAGTTCATGGGCATAAGTCGTTACTGCGTTTAATACCGATGCATTGGCGATAAAGCGCCGATACTCCGGCGAATTACCGTAACTGTAAAATTGTACGGGCGCGGCAAGGGTATCCACACCCTGTGCAGAGAACAAATCTTGTGCACGCGCCATATGGCTGGCAGATGTGACCAGGGCGACTTTACTGTCAACTAGTCTGGTTGCAAGCAATAAAGCTTCTTCGGCTGTATCTCTGGCCCTTGGATTTTGAATTATTTTGTCTGCAGAAAGGCCAAGGGCTATTGCTGTTTTAGCCATCAAGGCGCTATTTGTTGCGTTGCCATGTCCGGCGCCCGAAACAATAAGCTGCGCATGTGGATAGGCATGAAGTAGTCTGAGCCCTTCGGTCAGGCGAGATAGTGTACAGCCGGATAGTTGTAAATTCGCCGGCAGATGTGGGGCGGGGTATACACCACACCCCAGCACGACGACATAGTCTACATTTTTATGTTTACTTATTGAAAACGGAGTCAACTTTTTCTCTGAGGGCGTTATGAGCACATCTGCAAAGAAAGGAGTACTGATTGTCCAGAGGCAGATCACCAACAGCCAGCTGGTCAGGTAAGATTTGCCATTTATTCTGGCGATAAACAGCAAGCAGAGCGCAAGTAATAGCAGAGTCACAGGTAGGGGCATTAACAAAGACCCAATTACCTTTTTTACCTCAAACATAAACAATGATCCGTATTTATCAGTCTGCGCCTAGTTTACCTCTATTAACTCTCAATTGCGTGGGTAATTCTGCTGATTTCTTGTTTAGCGATTTACGGATTGCTTGCACGTATTCAGGAAGTGTCGGTAAACCGGGTTATCCTTCATATTCTTTTTCATCGCAAGATACATGGGGCGATTCAAGCCCAAAGCACCTAAAGGTATAGATTTAATCAATCCCTGACTCTCATAAGGAGTAACTAACCAATCTGGTAGCGCCGCAACGCCCATACCGGCACTAACCAGTTGAAATATCAGTAGCCCCTGGTCCACGGTTTTCAAAGTGCCGTCAAATCGGGCATTCTGGATAAAGTGTTTGAAGATATCCTGGCGCTCTTTAGGGATGGGGTAAGAAATGATGGTCTCGTCTTTCAAATCGAGTGCGGTGACATAGGCTTTTTTAGCGAGTTCGTGATCAGGTGCAACAATGAGTTTCAGTTTAAAGTCAAAAATATGTGCGTATTCTACGTGCTCAGGCTCTCGAATATCTGAGGTCAGAACCAAATCCAACTCATCACTGAGTAGTTCAGGGATCGCGTCGTAGCTAAAACCACGTTCATAATCTACCTTGATGTCTGGCCAGAAGTTATTGAACTCTTTAATAGTCGGCAGTAACCAGTGAAAACAGGCATGGCATTCAACACTGAGCCTCAACTGTGAGATAGGTTGATTGAGACTTTCTTTAAGACGGCACTTGGTGGCTTCTACCTTAGGTAAAACGTCATTCGCAAGTTCTAGCAAAAGCATGCCCTGTGGGGTAAAGCGAACGGGCTGAGTCTTGCGCTCAAACAACTGGCAATCTAGTTTGTTTTCCAAATCTTTGATTTGGTGAGAAAGTGCTGACTGAGTGAGGAATAACTCACGCGCTGTATTGACCAGTGATCCGGTTTCTTTCAGGGTCGCTATGGTTTTTAAGTGCTTTATATCTATCATCATCAACAAATCTCATTCTAAACGTGAGTAAAACTCAGATTACACCCATACTACGCTGTGAATCCTAGCTATTCAACGTCTAGACGTCTACAAATCCAGCAGCGATTGACTAAATATTTACAAAATCACTATAGCACTATTTTTGACAGCGTTGTCATTCTTTATTTGACTTTTTTTAAAAAAATTACAATTTAATTTTACTCAAGTTGATTTTGAGAAAGAATCAGTTGTGAAAATGAGGGCTGAGACGTAAATTTTAGCCATCTAGACCGTCAAAGTGTGTTTGGTGCGCTGATACGGCACACGCTGAGGTTCGTGTGTATTTCAAAGCTTTGTTTACTCAAATAGTTTAAGTATTAAGTGAGCAAGTCTGACAATATGTGCTGCGCAGGGTCTCTACGGCCAGCTAAACACTGATAATGAAAAGCGCCAGCCTTGATCGGTGAACTTGTCTGTATCTGTTCCCGGGTTTGAGTTTACAAGACCAGTCTTACTGGGCGGTGAGCCACATAATCGATTTAGCATGGAGCAAAGCGTTGAGAGCCACACTGGCTTAATGTGTGTAAGCCAGTTACCCGATGCCCCCTCAGGGGGCATTTTTCGTTTTGGCCTTAATCTGCTCTGTCTGTAAAAAAGCCAGTGCCTGCGAAGCTTTAAGGGGGTGAGAAATTAAAAAACCTTGCCCATACTGGCATGATTTTGTGCTCAGCAGCTGAAACTGTTGCAGAGTTTCTATGCCTTCTGCTACTACTTCCAGGTCCAGTGACTTGGCGAGCGACAAAATCGCGTCAACCAGCGGGTTTTCTTCATCTGTTAGTTGATTAATAAAACTCTTGTCGATTTTAAGTACATGAATAGGCAACTGGTGCAGGTAGCCAAGCGCAGAATATCCGGTACCAAAGTCGTCGAGATACAGCTTCACGCCAAAGGGTGACAGACCATTAATTACTTTAGTCGCCAGGCTGAGGTTTTCAATCAGCCCTGATTCAGTGATTTCAAGGCTGAGCGCCCCTTGGTTTAGTTGGTAGGTATGATATAAGGCTGCGATCTGCTCTACAAATTCCAAACTGGCAAAGTGACGTGAAGAGACATTGACGGTCAGGCTGATGCCCTCAAACCCGGCAGTTTGCCATTGCGCGACTTGTTTTGCCGCCAGTTCGAGCAAGTGCAAATCGAGCTCGATAATTTGACCCGTTTGTTCTGCGATGGGAATGAAGTTATCAGGCGTGACTAAGCCATTTTTTGGGTGATGCCAGCGAACCAGTGATTCGAAGCTGACGACCTTAGGATGAGAGAGAGTGAAAATGGGCTGATAATAAAGCTCAAACTCTCCGTTCTTAATCCCATTTTGTAGATCGTTTTCTATGTCGGCCTGCTGTTTTAGCTTTTTACGCATCTCATTATTGAAATAGCGGATCTGACTGCGCCCCGCTGATTTAGCTTCGTACATAGCGGCATCAGCCTGTTGCAGCAGGGTAATGGCGTTATCAGAGTCGCTGGAGGTAAAGGCGACACCAATGCTGCTTGAAGCTTGTAGCAAATGGCCGTCGATATGAATGGGTTTCGCGATGGCTCCTGTGATGCGTTCCAGGGCAAGTTCGACTTGGTGTTTGTCACTAATATTTTCCATGAAGATGGCGAATTCATCGCCTCCCAGGCGTGCAAAGGTGTCAGTTTTGCGAATGCAGCCTCTTATCAGTTCCACAATGGCTACTAAAAAGTGGTCGCCGACATCATGCCCCAGCGCATCATTGATGCTTTTGAAGCGATCCAGGTCAAGGTATAACAAACAATGCTGATGTGCTGACTGACTCCGACCTAAAGACAAAATGGCATGTTTAATGCGCTCCAGCATCAGATATCGATTTGCCAGGCCTGTTAAGTCATCGTGCAATGCTCTGTGCTCCAGTGCCTGGCGGGCGAGGCGTCGGTCTATAGCCATGCTGAGCTGTCGACTGATGTAGGTTAGAATGGCTTTATGATGTTGGCTGAATGCCTGATCGTTGTCATAGCTTTGCAGTACAACAACGCCCTGATACTGGTCATTGACCACAAAGGGGACGCCGAGCCAGGAGCGTGGTGAACGACCGACCATTTTAAAGTTCTGCTGCTTTATATGCGTTAAAAACTGCTGGTGGTCACACAACAAGGGTTTTTGTTGTTTGATGATGTAATAAGAGGCAGTGTGTTTAATCTGCTCTTTGGATACTTTTTGATGAGCACTGCATTTTATTCCTGCTTCAATGAGGTAGTCTATTTCCAGGACATCAAGCTGGGTGTCGTAAAGGCCGATAAAGCAGTTTTCCGCCGGTAATTGTGAGCAAATGATGCTATACAGCTCATCATAAAAGGCGTCTAGGTTCCGTGACTGGTAAGTAATATTCGCGATCTTCAGCAAGCACTTTTCTAGCTGTTGTGCCTGATGCAGCTGATCTACAGTGGCTGTCAGGTGGTCCAGAGTTCGAACCTGATGAATTTTAGCGCTGAGTAAATGGGCAACGGTGGAGAGGATCTGCAAATGCGCTTGTGTAAAGTAATCCGGCTCAGGGTGTTCACAGTCAATCACGCCCAATAACGTGTTTTCATAAACCAAAGGCACACATAGCTCCGACAGCGCAGGCCGTGCGTCTGCTATGTACATTGGCTCAAGAGCAACGTTTCCAGAAAGAAAAGGTTGCTTAGTACGTGCCACATGGCCTGTGATCCCCGCAGCAATGGGGATGCGTTGTTGGCGTACTTCGTGGCCAATGTCTTTATGGGCAACCCCCATACTGGCGACGACATCCAAGAACTGACCTGCCGGATCACTGAGATAAATAACACAATCAACAAATCCCAGTCGGCTTACCACCTGGCTGGTAACATATTCAAAGAGTTCATCCAGATGTGTGATCTGCAATAGCGACGATGAAAACTGGTTGATGATGCTTAACTGTTCGGTTTTTGATTCTAGTTTTGCTTCTGACAGTATTGGCATGGCATAGGCCTGATTACTTAATCTTCGACCATGTTAACGCTCTTAAATCATGCGTTACAATCAATGTTGCAATTAAATTGCTATTCACTGTAAACCTGATGACACTTTTACGACTTTGTAAGCTTCAAAGCGTGCCGGGTTGGCCTTAAAAACTTTACTAACCTGCTGGCTCAGCCTATGATCGGGCAAATTCAGTAGTGGGAAAGAGCAATGACAAGTAAACAGACCTTAACAATCACTCGTCCGGACGACTGGCATGTACATCTGCGTGATGGTGCGGTACTCGTTGACACTGTGCGCGACATCAGTCGCTATATGGGGCGTGCTATCATCATGCCTAACCTGGTGCCACCGGCGACTTGTACGCAAAGTGCACTGGCTTATCGGGAGCGTATCCTCGCAGCACAGCCGAAAGCGCAATTTGAGCCGCTGATGGTATTGTACCTGACTGATAATACCAGTGCTGAAGAGATCCGAACTGCAAAAGCCAGCGGACACATAGTTGCCGCAAAGCTTTACCCTGCAGGTGCGACCACCAACTCAGACTCAGGTGTGACTGACGTTGAAAATATTTACCCTATTCTTGAAGTGATGCAGGAAGTAGGAATGTTACTACTTGTGCACGGTGAAGTGACGGACTCTTCGATTGATATTTTCGATCGTGAAAAAGTGTTTATCGACACTAAACTTAAAAAAGTCGTCGATGCGTTTCCCAATCTGAAAATCGTGTTAGAACATATTACCACTCAGGATGCGGTCGAGTTTGTTGAATCGGCACCGGACAATGTCGCAGCGACAATTACTGCGCACCATTTGCTGTACAACCGTAATCATATGTTAGCTGGTGGCATCCGCCCTCACTACTACTGTTTACCAATACTAAAGCGCAATACACATCAGCAAGCGTTATTACGTGCCGCGACCAGTGGCAGTAAAAAGTTTTTCCTGGGCACGGATTCGGCGCCTCATGCCAAAGATAAAAAAGAAGCGGCGTGTGGATGTGCCGGCGCGTATACAGCCCATGCTGCCATTGAACTATACGCAGAAGCGTTCGAAGAGGCCGGTGCATTGGATAAGCTAGAGGGTTTTGCGAGTCACTTTGGACCGGATTTTTATGGTCTACCGCGCAATACAGATACCATCACATTGGAAAAAACCAGTTGGCAGGTTCCAGAGTCCTATCCTCTGGGCGATACTCAGGTCGTACCAATCAAGGCGGGTGCTAGCGTTGACTGGCAGGTTGTCGCTGAATAAACACTAGATCATTTATGATAAGGCAGCCGAGGCTGCCTTTTTAGTGCAAGTTGATGCCGTGCGATTTAAGTAAAAGTCAGGGATGCGTCGCTTTTTGTAAAACGGTGTTCAAGGCTTCATCCATTTTTGCGATAAAGTCAGCTTTAAATGGATATTTTCCTTCGTACCCTTTTAAGTAACCGATATGGGCACTGCGGCTCAGTACCACACGGTCTTCGACAAATGATTGTGCTGTTAAGCCTGGCAACTGGTCTTGCAGATCACTAATACCAATCAGAGTGGAGAGTCTGTCGTTAATGTAGCAGTCGATCCTTTTCTTAAATAGTTTGACGATGTTAGCGCGGGTATTCTTGTTTTCCCAAACAATAATATGTCCTGCTTTTCTTGCGCGTTTAAGCGCATCGTCGAGGATCAGAAAACCCGCATTTAAGCCAACATTAATTGGCGCAAGCTCGTCGTCACGCTGAGTGATATTTTGTAAAGTGACGCCAGGGTTACAAAACGCCACGACCTCTTCTTGTTTTAGGGGGACCGAGTAGGGCCAGATATAGGGGCGCGTGTCGAGATGGATATAAGGTGGCATCAAAGCGAATGCTTCACCATGTTCGAGCGCTGCGACACCTCTTTTCCAGGGAATGGGACGTAATTCAACCAGGTACTCCTCCTTGATGAGCTTCGCAGCTTCCAGGATGAGAGTAGGGTATATACCGACCAGTTTGCCATCCTGAACATAAGAGTAGGGGGGGTAGCTGTCATCTGCCAAAATTGTGACAGGTATCGGGCTTGCAGCACGCACAACGGCACTCGCAAAAAAGCAATATAACACCAGCAAGCGTAACACCTGCACATAACCAGAACACTTGCGATGCAGGCTCCTGCATTGCCTTGCCTTACCTACTTCCGACACAGCTGTCTTTCCAGCGGGAGATCTTATTTTAACTGTAGATAATATCTGTTCAGATGCCAGTATTGGGTTTGTATACAGAATTTATAATGCAAGCTGTACTAAGTGTAAGGTGGCGTAATGTCATCATTATGAAGGAACGATTACAATCTCATGCCCAGGAGATGGGTATTTCTTCTTCCCGAGATACGCACTGTAGCAAGATTCGACGTCAGGATACTCAGATAGGCACAGGCATGGCACACCTTTTATTAGCACAAACCAATGATCACATCCTTCTTAAAGCTCACCACCGTTTTGGTCGTGCAGAGAGTGGGGTCGACACTCAGGTGTTAGGGATTGAAATCTCACGTCACCATGCTGTAATTACCTGGACAGGTGAGCATTGGACGCTCAGAGACACCAGTAAAAACGGTGTGTTTGTGAACCAAGTTAAGATATTGCCAGATGCAGATATAGAACTGAACCTGGGTGATGTGATCACTTTTTCAGACTTGCACCCTTACAGCTTTATAGTGAGCTCTCTGGCACCGCCTGATTAAATAAGACTGGCGCTTTAAAGCGTACGACCCATGACGACAAATTGAATATCTGGGAACAAAATGCCCGCCTGGGGTGGTAGCAAAACATCAAAATGATGTGCCTGCATAGCTGCAATCCGTGACACCGGGCAATCTAACACAATAGTCCGACAGCCTAACTCTTTTGCCAGTATCAGGCGTGCTTTAATAAGGTGGGTAGCTAACCCTTGGTTTCGCCACTGTGTAGCGACGGCAAGCCTTCCCCAGGTTGCCAGTGGGGTGGGCAACTGATTGCTTAGTGGTTGGTAAAGTTGTTGCTCGGGTAAGTGTGCCAGATCAGTACAAAGATTCATTCTGGCTGTCGCGATGATATTACCCTGAGATTCTGCCAGCCAGATATATGCGTCACTATCTGCGCCCTCAAGCCAGGAATCGGGTGTTGTACAGTGACTGATGGTATGTCCTTGCTCGCGCCATATCATGCTGCGAAACTGGCCCAGTTTGAGTTTGTCTGTGCCGTTAAGCGTACCCGGCATGTAACAATGCAGCGAATAGGCTGGTAGCTGTGGTTGGGTGGAAGCCGTCATCATGGTCCTTTATTGAGAGCAATCGCTGCTCAATAGTAGTCCAAATTTTAGAAGGTGCTAGTTTTGTTCGAGGTTGAACAAAAAAGAAGGCAGAGGACAAGCAGGTGCTGAGCGCACCTGCGGTGGAAGCATTAACTATGATAGTTTTCGCAAGCTTCAAGTGTATTTTCAATTAAGCTGGCAACGGTCATGGGTCCAACACCGCCTGGTACAGGGGTAATAAAGCTCGCCCGCTGTGCAGCAACGTCATATTGTACATCGCCCACCAATTTGCCTGACTCCAGGCGGTTAATGCCAACATCAATGACCATGGCGCCTTCTTTAACCCACTCACCCGGAATAAACTCTGGCTTACCCACGGCAACAACTAATAGGTCTGCGCGTCTCACGTGTGCTTCCAGATCTTGGGTAAATTTATGACAAACAGTCGTCGTACACCCTGCCAGCAACAACTCCAATGACATTGGGCGGCCAACAATATTAGAGGCACCAACAACAACAGCATGCATACCTTTGTACCTGACACCGGTTGAGTCCAGTAACGTAATGATCCCTTTTGGAGTACACGGGCGTAGCGCTGGCATACGTTGCGCCAGTCGTCCGACATTATAAGGATGGAAACCATCAACATCTTTGTGAGGGTGGATACGTTCCAGCACTTTCTCGGCATCTAATCCGTCAGGCAATGGCAGCTGAACAAGGATACCATCAACATTGGGATCCTGGTTAAGCGTGTCCACCAACTCCAGTAATTGCGCTTCACTCGTGTCTGCGGGAAGATCATATGACTTAGATACGAAGCCTACTTCTTCACACGCTTTGCGCTTTGAGCCTACGTATACCTGGCTGGCGGGGTCCTGGCCAACGAGTACAACTGCGAGTCCTGGCGCTCTGAGCCCCTGATTGATCCGCGCTGCAACGCGGTTGGCTACGGTACTGCGAACTTGTTTCGCAATGACTTTACCGTCGATGATGTTTGCCGTCATGACTGACCTTTAAATTTAAGGGTTAATTACTTGAACGATTATAGAGTGTATTAAAGGGGGTACTCTATTATTGGGGTTCACTGAGTCATCTGTATCAGCGTGAGGGCTTGCTCAGGACTGAGTACCGAAAAACTTAGGAAGCCGCTACTATTTTCGCAAAAATCCCCCAAATAGCCAAGCTGGATCCGACACAGGGCAGCTTTATTATCTCAGTGTCAGGCAAAATTGCTGAAAAACCAGTCGTCTTGTTATATAAATTAAACGTTTTGCAGTAAAAATAGTCAGTTGGCATGATTTCTAAAAAAAATGTTTGACCTCTCTCAGGCAAATCACTATTATGCACCCCGTTGTCAACGAGGGGCTCGCAAGAGAAACTCCGAGAATAACGAAAATCGGCGATTAGCGCAGCTTGGTAGCGCACTTGGTTTGGGTCCAAGGGGTCGCAGGTTCAAATCCTGCATCGCCGACCACTTTTATTCCTTGCGGAATTGAAGTAATCAACGAAAGTTGGTGGTATGCACGAAGAAGCATTCTTTGCGCCGCGCCCGTAGCTCAGTCGGATAGAGCAACGGCCTTCTAAGCCGTCGGTCGAAGGTTCGAATCCTTCCGGGTGCGCCATTTTAAAATCCACATTGTAGTGGCGGCTGTAGCTCAGTTGGTAGAGCCCCGGATTGTGATTCCGGTTGTCGCGAGTTCAAGCCTCGTCAGTCGCCCCATCTACAAAACCTATATGTTCGGCGATTAGCGCAGCTTGGTAGCGCACTTGGTTTGGGTCCAAGGGGTCGCAGGTTCAAATCCTGCATCGCCGACCATCTTCAAAAAATTAAATTCGGCGATTAGCGCAGCTTGGTAGCGCACTTGGTTTGGGTCCAAGGGGTCGCAGGTTCAAATCCTGCATCGCCGACCATCTCTTCTTTTCTTTGTTTTATTCAAATCTTACTTTATCCCTTTATTTTGCCCCATGTAGCATCAATTATTTGCCGTGATTGCTCGACTCTCCCGTTTTATAGGTTATAATGCCGCGTCTATTATTTAACATAGCGCCCTGTCTGGGCAGGCAGCAAGTCTGACGGGGATCAGCACTGATTCTAAACATCAAATGTAGGGGTGTTTTTTGCGGTGGTTTACTCAATCGAGATTGAGTAAGTATGATGCTCTGCTGTCATCTGATCTGATAAAAAGTCGGCTTGTTTGTAAGGAAGGCGCGTAGTCGCCAAAAATGAAAATTGAGGTTATATCATGCAAGTTTCTGTTGAGACGACTCAAGGTCTTGAGCGCCGTCTGACTATCACAGTTCCAGCTGAGAACGTTGAGACTGAAGTAAAAAAACGCTTACAACAACTGGCTAAAACACAGCGTATCGACGGCTTCCGTCCGGGTAAAGTACCAGTATCTGTTATCAAAAAGCGTTACGGCGCCGCTGTAATGCAAGAAGTTGCTGGTGAACTGATGCAACGCAACTACATCGAGGCAATTGTTTCTGAAAAGATCAATCCTGCTGGCGCACCTACTTTTGCTCCTAAGTCACTGGAAGCGGGTAAGGACCTTGAATTTGATGCGACTTTTGAAGTTTATCCAGAAGTTGAACTGAAAGATCTTGAAAAGATTTCAGTTGAGAAGCCTGTTGTTGACGTAACAGAAGAAGATCTGGCTAACATGCTGGAAACTCTGCGCAAACAGCACGCAAGCTGGACTGAAAGCGATGCAGCTGCGGGTGAAAAAGACCGTGTAACAATCGACTTCCTGGGCACTGTTGAAGGTGAAGAATTCGAAGGCGGTAAAGCTGAAGACTTCCCACTTGAGCTAGGTCAAGGTCGCATGATCCCTGGTTTCGAAGATGGTATCATCGGTAAGAAAGCAGGCGAAGAAGTGGTTGCTGACGTGACTTTCCCTGAAGAGTACCACGCTGAAAACCTGAAAGGTAAAGCGGCTCAGTTCAAGATCACTGTGAAGAAAGTTGAAGTTCAGGAGCTGCCTGAGCTGACTGACGAATTCGCAACTAAGTTCGGTGTAGCTGAAGGTGGCGTTGACGCACTGAAAGAAGAAGTGAAGAAAAACATGACGCGTGAACTTGGTCAGGCTGTAAAAGCTCAGATCAAAGATCAAGCAATCAAAGGTCTGCTAGAGACTAACGAAGTTGACGTACCTAAAGCACTGATCGACCAAGAAATCGACGCGCTACGTCAGCAAGCTGCACAGCGTTTCGGTGGTGATGCTAAGAACATGCCTGAGCTTCCGGCTGAGCTGTTCCACGAGCAAGCAGTAACTCGTGTTAAAACGGGTCTTCTGCTAGGTGAAGTGATCAAAGCGAATGACATTAAAGTAGACGATGCAAAAGTTGAAGAGCTAATCGAGACTGTTGCTTCTGCTTATGAAGACCCAAGTGAAGTTGTTGCTTACTACAAAGGTAACGACCAACTAATGCAGCAAATGCGTAACGTTGCAATGGAAGAGCAGGCAGTAGATGCGATTCTGGCAGCTGCTCAGGTTGCTGATGTTGAAAAGTCTTTTGACGACATCATGAACCCACAACAGGCGGCTCAGTAAGCCCTTTTAATCTCGTCAAAGACGAAATTATTGACTTACTGTTAAGCTAACGTTTAAATGGCTCGTATTGCTCTGTGTTTTGCAGTGCTGCGAGCCATTTTTGTTTATTTGCTCAAAGCAACACGGTTGTGTGTATACTTTTGTTTATCATCGTCTCATGTATAAACTTATGTCTATAAACTCCCAGTCAATTGAGTAAACGAATATCGCTTGTCTTCCCGATGAGACAGACAGGTGGGCAGGTTTTGCAGTGCACTTCCCTGTTTATAAGGAATCTATAAAATGAATGACGGTATGTTTGATCCTCTAAACGCTTTAGTCCCGATGGTTGTTGAGCAAACAGCGAAAGGCGAGCGTTCGTATGACATTTATTCTCGTTTGCTTAAAGAGCGAATCATTTTCTTGACCGGTCAGGTTGAGGACCATATGGCAAACTTGATCGTTGCTCAGCTGCTGTTCTTGGAATCAGAAAGCCCCGAAAAAGACATCTACCTTTACATTAATTCACCGGGTGGCTCCGTCACTGCAGGTATGTCTATTTATGATACGATGAATTTTATTAAGCCAGATGTTAGTACTGTGTGTGTGGGGCAGGCTGCAAGTATGGGCGCATTTTTGCTGTCTGGTGGTGCGAAAGGCAAACGCTACTGCTTGCCAAATTCACGCGTGATGATCCACCAACCTCTCGGTGGTTTCCAGGGCCAGGCGTCCGACTTTGAAATCCACGCGAAAGAAATCCTGACGATCAAAGAAAAGCTCAATCGTCTGATGGCTGAACATACGGGTCAGCCATATGAAGTGGTTGCGAATGACACCGATCGTGACAACTTTATGAATGCAGAACAAGCCGTAGATTATGGCCTGGTTGATGCCGTTCACAGCAGCAGAAACATCAAGTAATCTATTTGGGCCAGAGGCATTGTGAGATTCGTTAGATAAATGCACCTGGCCCGGCTATGCTAAAGGCAAATTTCTTTGGTATAGTTAAAATATGTATTGTGTTATCTAAGTAGATAACTGACCAAATTTAAGAGGTAGCTGAATGTCAGACACTCCTACAGACGGCGACAAGAATAGTAAGCTCTTATACTGCTCATTTTGTGGTAAGAGCCAACATGAAGTACGCAAGTTGATCGCTGGTCCGTCAGTGTACATTTGTGATGAATGCGTCGAACTGTGTAACGACATCATTAGAGAAGAAATCAAGGATATAGCGCCGCAACATGATTCGTCTGATAAATTGCCGGTACCAAGAGAGATCCGAAATCACCTTGATGATTATGTAATCGGTCAGGAGCATGCTAAAAAAGTGCTGTCGGTTGCAGTGTACAACCATTACAAGCGTCTGAAAAATCAGGGGCTGAAAGGCGATGTTGAGCTGGGCAAAAGTAACATTTTGCTGATCGGTCCAACGGGGAGTGGTAAGACCCTCCTTGCCGAAACGCTGGCACGCTTGCTGGATGTGCCCTTCACAATGGCAGATGCTACCACGTTGACCGAAGCAGGCTATGTGGGTGAGGATGTCGAAAATATTATCCAGAAGCTCTTACAGAAGTGTGACTACGACGTAGAAAAAGCACAGCGCGGTATTGTCTATATCGACGAAATCGACAAAATTTCGCGTAAATCAGATAATCCGTCAATCACACGGGATGTATCTGGTGAAGGGGTGCAACAAGCACTACTAAAACTGATTGAAGGCACTGTTGCATCGGTTCCGCCTCAAGGTGGACGTAAGCATCCGCAGCAAGAGTTTTTGCAGGTTGATACATCAAAAATCTTGTTTATCTGCGGTGGTGCATTTGCTGGTTTAGACAAAGTGATCGAGCAGCGTAGCCACACTAACACTGGGATCGGATTTGGTGCACAGGTTAAATCGTCGGACAGTGCACGTTCGCTGAGCGAAACCTTCAAAGATGTTGAGCCAGAAGACTTGGTCAAATATGGCCTCATACCTGAATTCATTGGCCGTTTACCTGTGGTAGCTACTTTAGCTGAGCTGGATGAAGACGCGTTGATCCAAATCCTCAATGAACCTAAGAATGCATTAACCAAACAGTATGGTGCGTTGTTCAAAATGGAAGGGGTTGAGCTTGAGTTCCGTGAAGATGCGCTCAAAGCGATTGCTCATAAGGCGATGGAAAGAAAAACGGGTGCCCGTGGATTACGTTCCATTGTGGAAGGCGTACTGCTGGATACCATGTATGAGCTACCCTCGATAGAAGACGTGAGTAAAGTTGTGGTAGACGAAACCGTTATTAAAGGTGAGTCCGACCCGATTTTAATATACGAAAATAACAATCAGGATAAAGCAGCGTCGGAATAACGGCCTCGTTTTATCGCAAAAGGAGCCTCTGGCTCCTTTTTTTGTCTACAGTTTGGTAGTAGCAGCAATCTATAATGCCAATTTCACTTAATACCTGTTCAATTTGACGGAGCAAATATGACGCTAACAGCGTTAAAAATTTCTCATTTAGAACAACTAAATAGCAAAATTTTTGCCTTGTTATCGAGCCTGTTTTCTCGCCTCAAAATAGAACACTTAATTAAGCAAATTGGTATAAACTCAAACTAGAAATCGATACGGGTTGGTAGATAGGTTGAACTTTTTGAAGACAATCCCCATATACCACCCTAATCCTTGAAATTAATGAAGTGCGAAGAGAATATAATGACGCTTGAGAGAATGGATCGAGTCGAAATACCCGTATTGGCACTGCGTGATGTGGTCGTATACCCTCATATGGTGATCCCGCTATTTGTAGGCAGAGAAAAATCAATAAAATGCCTTGAAGCTGCGATGGAAAATGACAAGCAAATTTTTTTAGTGGCGCAAAAAGAGGCATCTATTGATGATCCTGACACTGATGATATTTATCAGGTCGGTACTGTCGCCACGGTATTGCAATTACTAAAGTTGCCTGACGGTACGGTCAAAGTACTGGTAGAAGGCACTCAGCGAGCGAAAATTGAAAAGTTTCTGGTCACTGACGATTACTTTTTAGCTGAAGCACAGTTTATTGCCTCCGAAAACATTGAAGGCCCAGAGCAGGATATCTTTATTCGCAGTGCCATTAGTCAGTTTGAAGGGTATGTAAAGCTCAATAAGAAAATCCCGCCAGAAGTACTGACTTCCGTTTCTGGTATTGATGAAACGGCGCGCCTTGCTGACACTATGGCGGCACACATGCCGATTAAAGTGCCGGAGAAACAAAAAGTACTGGAGCTTTACAACGTCACAGATCGCCTGGAGTATCTGATGGCCTTGATGGAAGGTGAGATAGATCTGCTTCAGGTTGAGAAGAAAATCCGTTCACGTGTCAAAAAGCAGATGGAAAAGTCTCAACGTGAGTACTATCTCAATGAACAAATGAAAGCCATCCAGAAAGAGCTGGGTGAGCTGGATGATGTGCCAGACGAATTTGAAGCACTGAAAAAACGCATCAGCGAAGCTCAGATGCCCAAAGAAGCCGAAGAAAAAGCGACCTCTGAGCTGAACAAGCTTAAGATGATGTCGCCGATGTCGGCAGAGGCGACTGTGGTACGCTCCTACATAGATACCTTGATAGGTGTCCCTTGGAAGAAACGCTCTAAGGTCAAAAAAGATCTTGCGAATGCGCAAAAAATCCTTGATGCAGACCACTATGGACTTGAGAAAGTCAAAGATCGCATTATTGAGTATCTAGCGGTTCAGCAGCGCACCAACAAGCTGAAAGGGCCTATTTTGTGTTTAGTAGGTCCTCCAGGGGTAGGTAAAACTAGTTTAGGACAATCTATTGCACGTTCAACAGGTCGTAAGTATGTACGTATGGCACTGGGTGGTGTGCGTGATGAAGCAGAGATCCGTGGCCACCGACGCACCTACATTGGTTCTATGCCAGGCAAGCTGATCCAGAGCATGACCAAAGTGGGTGTGAAGAATCCACTGTTCTTACTGGATGAAATCGACAAAATGTCTTCAGATATGCGTGGCGACCCGGCTTCAGCATTGCTCGAAGTCCTGGATCCGGAACAAAACAGCAGCTTTGCCGACCATTATCTGGAAGTAGAGTATGATCTGTCTGACGTAATGTTTGTGGCCACCTCTAACAGCTTCAACATTCCAGGCCCTTTGCTTGACAGGATGGAGGTGATCCGTCTTTCTGGCTATACCGAAGATGAAAAACTCAACATTTCTAAACAGCACCTCATTCCGAAACAAATTAAACGTAACGGCTTGAAGGAGCATGAGATCGAGATTGAAGATAGTGCCATTATTGATACTATCCGCTACTACACACGCGAAGCGGGTGTGCGTAACCTTGAGCGTGAGTTATCAAAACTGTGCCGTAAAGCAGTTAAGAGCATTTTGCTAAGTAAATCTAAAGACAAGGTAGTGATCAATGCCGACAATCTCGAAAGCTATCTGGGTGTGCAGCGCTTCGATTACGGTAAGGCAGAAGATGGTGACCGTGTTGGCTTGGTAACTGGTCTGGCGTGGACTGAAGTGGGCGGAGATTTGCTGACCATAGAGTGTGCAGCAGTGCCGGGTAAAGGTAAGCTTGCTTACACAGGTTCACTGGGTGATGTTATGCAGGAGTCGATTCAGGCTGCAACGACGGTCGTACGCAATCGTGCAGACAAGCTCAGAATTAATGACGATTTCTACGAGAAGCGTGATATCCATGTGCATGTGCCAGAAGGGGCGACGCCCAAAGACGGTCCAAGTGCCGGTATTGCAATGGTAACAGCCCTGGTCTCAAGCTTGACTGGCAACCCTGTGCGCAGCGATGTGGCTATGACGGGCGAGATTACGTTACGTGGTGAAGTTTTGCCAATTGGTGGACTAAAAGAAAAACTGTTGGCAGCACACCGAGGCGGCATCAAAACAGTTGTTATCCCTAAAAAGAATGAGCGCGATCTTAAAGAGATCCCGCAGAATGTTCTGGAAGGTCTTGAAATCCATCCGGTGAGCTGGATTGATGACGTTTTATCGCTGGCACTTGCTCATCCGGTAGACAGTTTTACCATTGAGTCGCAAAAGTCGGCCGGGTAAAGCAGAAAAAGTACATAAAAGTGCGTAAAAAGGGTTTTCAAATCTAAATGGTATGCTAACGTAAGCACTGTATTTAGCCTGGTAGCTCACAAACCCCCGTAGTTACTAGGCTTTGAGACATTAGATGAAATAGAGAATCGTCAGATTTCTCTGAGTTAACTACAAAAGTGATGTTAGTGGTAAGCCCTCATCGCTCTTGATAATAACAATGTAAGAGGATGATATTGTGAATAAATCTCAATTAATCGATCAAATCGCAGCTGATGCTGATATTTCTAAAGCGGCTGCTGGTCGTGCTCTGGATTCATTCATTGAGTCAGTAACTGGTGCGCTAAAAGACGGTGACTCAGTTGCCTTAGTTGGTTTTGGTACTTTCTCAGTACGCGAGCGTGCAGCACGTACTGGTCGTAACCCGCAAACTGGCGCGGCAATCGAAATCGCTGCAGCTAACATCCCATCTTTCAAAGCCGGTAAAGCTCTGAAAGACGCGGTAAACTAAGCAGATTCAGCTCAATCTGCCGAACTACCTATGTTAAGATAGTGTAATTAGGCGAGATAAGCTTCAAGATAAAAAGCGTATCTGTTAAGATACGCTTTTTTTATACCATCTGGATGATGCCGTATATTGGCTTGTTCCAATCTGGACTGAGCTAATCATATAGAAGTGCAAGTGGCCTGCTTACAGGTCGTATAAATACGCTTGCAATCGCAGCACTTATCCATATAAATAGGTACAGAGACAAGACAGGTGCTGATGTGACACGCACAACAGGCCTGGATATGCGATAAACCCAAAGTACTGAACATGCTTTGACTTAGATAAGAGATAGAATAAATGCTAGAAAAGATTAGAGAAGGCTCACAAGGCCTGGCAGCCAAAATTATTCTTGGTGTAGTGATCTTGTCTTTTGCGTTGGCAGGGATCGGTGGTTACCTAGGTCAAACCACAGAGCAGGCCGTAGCAGAAGTCAATGGGGTTAAGATCACACAAATGGAATTCTCACGTGCCTTTGAAAACGAGCGTGCACGTCTGGAGCGTCAGTTTGGTGAGTATTTTACGCAAATCTCTGCTGATCCGGCATACATGGCTCAGGTCCGCAGTGGGGTCGTTGACCGTCTGGTACAACAAGAATTACAAAACCAGTTGGCGATTGAGCTGGGACTCAGAGTCAGCGATGATCAAGTCAAGCAGGCAATTTTTGAACTGCCTTACTTCCAGCTTGGTGGTGAGTTCAGCAACGACAGATACCTGCAATTGATCCGTCAGATGAACTTCCAACCAGATTCATTCCGCGAATACATGCGTGAAGAAATGACCCGTAATCAACTGGTTTCAGCTGTGGCAGGGTCTGATTTTGTGCTGGACAACGAACTCAAGCAAACCTTAGCTTTGCAACAGCAGACTCGGGACATTGATTACTTGACGCTGAGCAAAGACACGGTGAAGCAGGACGTTGCTGTCACTGAGGAAGAGATTTCTGACTACTATCAGCTCAATCAGGAGCAGTTTCAGGCCCCTGAGCAGATTGCACTGCAGTATCTTGAGCTAAAGTCAGGCGATATTACATTGGAAAAGCCAATCTCTGACGAAGAGGTACGTGCCTACTATGAAGAAAATCAGGCACAATATCTGGAAGAAGAACGTCGTCGTGTGGCACACATTCTAATTGAGAGTGCAGAAGATGCAGATGCGGCGAAACAAAAAGCGGAGTCTCTTTACCAGCAGTTGCAAGGTGGAAAAGACTTTGCGGAGCTTGCATCAACCGAGTCTGATGATATTGCGTCTGCCGAAGTGGGCGGTGATCTGGACTGGATTGAGCGTGATATGATGGAACCAGAGTTTGAAGAGGCGGCATTTGCACTGGCAAATGTCGGTGATATCTCTTCGGTAGTCGAAACTGAATTTGGTTTCCATATCATTAAGCTGACGGACCTTCAGGCGCAGCAGTCTAAAGCATTTGAAGATGTTGCGGCGGACTTGCGTGCTGAGTTGGAAAGCACCGCTAAGGCAAATGCCTTTTATGAAAAGCAATCTCAGATCGCTGAAATCGCTTTTGAAGTCGCGGACTCTCTTGAAGATGCAGCCGCTGTCGCAGACATTGAGCTTAAAAGCACAGAACTGGTATCGCGCATGGCCTTGCCTGCACCGCTTAACGACCCGGCAATTGCCAATGCTATTTTTACGCCTGAGCTGATCGAAGACCGAGTGAACTCAGAAGTATTAGAAGCGGGTAATGAGCACATTGTTGTGGTGCGTGTGCTGGATCACAAGCCTGCAACAGTTAAACCGCTGGAAGAAGTGACTGCACAGATCAAAATGCGTCTTGAGAATGAAAAGGCTTCTGAGCTTATCAAAGAGAAAGCAAAAACGTTATTTGCACAGCTGGAAGGCGGCAAAGCGCTGAGTGATATTGCTGCTGCGGCGTCTGTTGAAGTGAAAAGCGAAGTGGCATTGAAGCGACAAAGCTTTACAGTTGCCCCTGAGATTGTCCAGCAGGCGTTTAAACTGGCGCACCCTGAGGCAGATCAGACACCGCCAGCGTTAGTTGAGCTAAATAGCGGTGACGCGGCACTGTTGGTACTGAAGGGCGTAACGACCACGGAAGTAACGGGTGATGTTGAGCCACAACAGAAGCAGAACATTACTATGTCTGTCGTGAATAAGAACTTCCTGGCATTATTAAATGCGCTGGAGTCTGACGCGGATGTGGTTCGCCCAACGCTTCAGTTCAGCGACGAAGTTCAATAATATAAAGTAATATTGGATAAAAAACGCCGGCATTGTCCGGCATTGTCCGGCGTTTTTTTACGTTTGAATAATGCGTTAGTTGGTTTAAACTGCCAGAAGCTTTTGCATGACTTTAGATTTGGGAGCGCGAAAGATGGACTCGCTCTGGCCATACTCTACGCTTTTGCCCCGACTCAAGACGAGCAATTTGTCACTCATATGGCGCACCAGACTCAGATGATGGGTGATCAAAATGTAGCTGAGTCCGGAATCACGTTGTAACTCCAGCAGCAGGTTGACGGTTTGAGCACGTACTGAGGGATCGAGTGAAGACAGCGCTTCATCCAGCACCACGACTTTAGGATCCAGAATCAACGCTCGGGCGAGTGCGACCCGCTGTAATTGTCCGCCACTGAACATATGTGGATAATAATCATAGTGCTCGGAGAGCAGTCCGACACGAGACAGGGTGGCGACTATTTTTTTATCACGCTGGTGTTTGGTCAGCTGGGTATTTAATCTCAGACAGTCGTCCAGCATATCGCCTATGGTCAGGCCCGGGTTGAGTGAGCGAGTAGGGTCCTGAAAGATAAGACGAATATGACGGCAGTCATGGTTTTGGTGACCATTATCTTCAATCATCTCACCATTAAGTAAGATCTGCCCAGAGTCGGCGTGTTCGGCACCAGCCAAAACGCGGGCCAGAGTACTTTTTCCGGACCCCGTTTCCCCAATAACCGCCAGCGTTTCACCGGGAGCAACGGCGAAGGAAACGTCTTTAAGTACTTTGACGCGCTTTCTACGGAACAGGCCTGCGCGCGTGTTAAAAGTCTTATTCAGTGACTGCACTTTTAACACGGGTTGCATTTTTTCTTCTCCTGAAGCAACGGAAAGTGGCAGGCATAGGCATGACCGTGCGACTTGACCTGATCCGGTGTAACGACACACTCACGCTGTGCTTGCGGGCAACGAGGGCCCAGCCGGCAACCAATAGGTAAGTGCTGTAGTGGTGGTATAGTGCCTTTAAGTGCAAAGAATGATGCTTTGTGGCCAATACCGTGCGCATAGTCAGGCAGTGATTTCACCAGCGCTTGTGTATAGGGGTGATAGGGGTGACAAAATACTTTCGTTGTGGGTCCCGCTTCGACCATCTGGCCACAATAAAGTACATGCATGGCATGAGACCAGTCAGCGATTTCCTCCAGCTCATGGGTGATCATCAAAATTGACATATTTTTAAGCTGGTTGAGGCTTTTCAATAAACGGAAAACCTGCGCCCGGGTCGTGGTTTCGAGTGCTGTAGTCGGCTCGTCTGCAATCAAAAGCTTAGGACTTCTGGCAATGGCCATGGCAATCATCACCTTCTGACAGACACCTTCTGAAAGCTCATGAGGGTAGCTGCTCGACACACGACGGTGATCCCGGATCCCGACTTTGTGCAGCAAGGCTTTTACTTTTTCTTTGCGTTCATTGCGGCGACTAAAAAAGCCGCCTTTAAAACAGGTATCGGGCAGTGACTCTGCCACCTGTTCAAAAATTTTGGCGGTCGGATCCAGACTGCGGCTTGGCTCCTGATAGATCATGGCAATATCCCGGCTCACCAGCTTACGGCGTTTTTCCGGACTCAGGCGCATCAGATCTACCCCTTGCCAGTGCATTCGGTCAGCGGTGATGCGCCAGCGATTATTTAAAACCCCAACGATGGCTTTTGCTATCAAACTCTTGCCAGAGCCAGATTCGCCCACCAGGGCGTGTACTTCACCCTCTTTAAGACTCAGGCTGACCCGATCAACGGCGCGGATAACACCATTGTCTGTGGGGAGTTCTATGGTGAGGTTTTTGATATCAAGTAATTGCATTAGTCTGCCTTTCTCGCCTGCAGTGCGTCGCGTAGCCCGTCACCGACAAGGTTAGTCGCAAGCACGGATAAAAACAACAGCGCGCCGGGTAAGCCTACGGTCCAGGGGGCGAGATAAATCAACCCCAGGTTTTCCGCCAACATTGCTCCCCACTCAGTGGTAGGCGGTTGAGCTCCGAGCTTTAAAAAGCCCAGGGCCGCGATATCCAGAATCGCAGTCGACAGTGCCAAAGTGAAAATAACCACGATATGTTCATAAATATTAGGTAAGACACCACGAATGATTAATTGCCAGCGGCTTGCGCCATCCAGTCTGAAGGCACTGATGTAATCTTTATTAAGTTCTTCAACCACCAGGTTACGAATTGAATGAATATATTGAGGGAGTAGTGCGAAAATAATCGCCCACACGGTGTTAAAGAGACCGGGGCCCAAGATGGCAATAATGATGATGGCCAGCAATAGGGATGGAATGGCCAGAGTGATATCCAGCAGGTGATTGAGCAAGCTAGACTTAAAGCCCTGACTACAACCAGCTAGCGTGCCCAGCACAACGCCTAACAAAGTGGTTAGCAGTGCTGCTACGATGGACAAGCCAAAGGTATAAGTGGCCCCGCGCATCAGGCGAGATAAGACGTCACGGCCTAAATCATCAGTCCCCAGAATAAAGTTAACATTGCCCTCATCATGCCACGAAGGGGGGAGCAATAAGGCATCGGCATGCTGCTGATCAATACCATATGGGGCTAACAATGGTGCTAACAGGGCTAACAGTGTCAACGCAATAAATAGCCACAGACCAACCAGTGCCGGGTGGTTTGCTTTAAACTTGCGCCACAGCCGGGATAGCGGAGAGCGGTTAGACTCTTCTGTAAAGAGATTAAACTTTGCCATGGGCCTGGTTCCTGGCTAGCGGGTCAAGGAGGGTGTGGATCACATCTGCCAGCATATTAGCGAAAATAACAAAAAAGGAGACTGCCAGCAGACCGCCTTGAATAGCCGGATAGTCGCGCTGATAAATACTCTCAATCATCCAGCGACCGATCCCCGGCCAGGAAAAAATGACTTCTGTCACCATGGCCAGCGTGATCAGCGTACTAAATTGCAGCCCTATCTGTTTTATCACCGGTAGCAATGCATTACGTAGAGCATGATCAAGGATCAACTGCCGACGGTTAAGACCTTTGGCTCTCGCCGTTTTAATATAGTTTTGTTCCAGTACGGTTAGCATGGAGTCCCGGGTAAAGCGAACGAGCACTGTGGTAGGGTACATAGCTAATACTACCGTCGGTAGCGTCAGGTGATGCAGTGCATCTGCAAAGGCCTGGCCACCATAAGGGAAGTCATGCAACCAGATATCCAATAAAATAAAATTCGTGACGGGCGGAATTTCGTAGAGCAGACCGATACGACCCGACATAGGAAACCAGCCAAAACTGAGACAAAAAATCATGATCAGTAACAGTGCCAGCCAGAAGACCGGTATTGAAAAGCCGAGTAAGGTCAGTGAACTGATCACTTTATCTGGCCACTTGTTGTGATAAGCACTGGCAATCACGCCGGCTGGGATGCCAAGGCACAGTGCGACAATCAGTGCATAGACACAAAGTTCTATGGTGGCCGGAAACAGCTGTTTTACATGGCCGAATACTTCCTGACCAGAAGATAAAGATAATCCCCAGTCCCCCTGAAAGAGGCGGATCAGAAAGGCTTGATACTGGACCAGAAGGCTGTCATCGATATGGTATTTCTGCTGTAAAATTTGTGTCTGGCTGAAGTTTGCATTCAGTTCACCACTGAAGTTGGTCAGCAGATCTCCCGGGAACAGATAATTCAGCGCAAAGGTAAATGCGGTGAGTGCAAACAGCATAAATAGCAGCAGGCTGAGGCGACGAAATAAAAAATCTGCAAACATAATCAGTTTTTCCTCGCGTTAGCCAATGAAATACCACCAAAAGGGCGTAGCTCTATGCCCATCACGCTGGTGCTACTTGCCTGAAAACGCATACCATGAGCGATTGGCACAACAGGTAGCTCCGCAATCAGCATTTGTTGAGCTTGCTGATAAAACTGTTTACGCTGCTGCAGATCTGTGGTGTCGAGGGCTTGGGTCAGCAATAAGTCAAACTCGGGATTACACCAGTTCGCCGGATTTTTACCGCTAAATGTGGCCGTACAGCTTAATAAGGGACTGAAAAAGTTGTCCGGATCCGGGGTATCCGCAGCCCAGCCGAGCAGAACACTGTCATGCTCGTGGCGACCAACTCGTTCCAGGAAGGTGTTCCACTCGTATTCAACTATGGTCGCACGGATCCCTATTTCACGCAGGTCGCTCTGAATAAGTTCGGCCATTTTTCGGGCATTCGGGTTATAAATGCGAGAAACCGGCATGGCCCACAAATCCATTTCAAACCCATCTGGATAGCCTGCTTGCGTCAAAAACTCTCGGGCGCGTTCCGGGTCATAGCTGGGCATGGCCTGAGTCTGGAAGGCCCAGGATGAGGGGGGTAATATCGATCGTGCCTGGATCCCGTTGCCATAGAATACCGCTTTCATGATTTTTTGAAAGTCGATGCTGTGTGCCAGTGCTTTGCGGACCAGAACATTATCAAAGGGCGGCTTTTCAGTGTTAAACGCCCAGTAACCGACATTCAGGTTGACAGCTTTATCAACTCGGATGTCTTTGCGCGCGGCCAGCGTTTCGAGTTGAGTGGCACTGGGGTGGGCGGTGATATCACACTCTTTAGTCAGCATCTTAGCGATACGGCTGGTATTGTTAGTGGTGATGTCATATACCAGCTGATCCATGGCCAGGTCGTGTTTCCAGTAGCCTGAGTGTTTGTGGTAGCGGATCAGGTTATCTCGCAGGAACCCCTTATATTTGTAGGGGCCGGTGCCCACAGGCAAAATATCGAAATCTTGTTTGCGTTCCTGTGCGACCAGCTGCATGGCATACTCATGCGATAGGATAACAGCAAAGTCTGTAGCAATGTTTGACAAAAAACTACTTTCACTGCTGAACAGTTCAAAACGCACAGTATAGTCATCTACTTTGACTATCTGGCGGATCAGCTGATCCATGCCCACACTTTGAAAATAGGGGTAGTTTGCATCACCCACAAAATGAAATGGGTTATAAACATCGAACAGGCGACTGAATGAAAACACCACATCATCCGCATTCATGGTACGAGTGGGGGTAAAATAATCTGTGCTGTGGAAGGTCACATCCTTGCGCAGTGCAAAAGTGACTTGCTTGCCATCTTCACTAATTTCCCAGCTGGTTGCCAGCTCAGGGCGAAACTCCGCGGTAAGGGGATCAATGCTAATCAGCGTGTTATATAGTTGGTTAGCGATAATATCTATGGTCGAGCCGGTGGTGGTCACTTGCGGATTAAATGACACCGGATTGGCTTCGGCGCAGTATACGATACCCTGGATTTTGCGTTGGGCCTGTGCAGTGTTGTCACTGCAACCACTGAGCAGTGTACCTAACAGAACGGTGACCGGTAATAGCCAGTGTTTAGCTAGATATCGACGCTGGTGCCGGACGCAAGGCGTCTGGCGAGGTGGTTTATCGGTTGCTCTGTTAGCCACGGCTAAGCCTCTTGTTGCGAGTCCAGTAGGTTGTACTTCTTCAGATAACCACGCAGCTGATGATAGGTCAGCCCCAGATTCTGAGCGGTTTTTTTCTGGTTAAACTGGCTATGCTCCAGCGCATTGCGCAGCAGGTCGATTTCAAATTCATTGGAGAGCGATTTGAGATCGCACGGGAATGAGGAAACAGATGGTTTGGTCTGCGGCGTGTCTGACATGAGCACGGGGGCGGCAGTCGTCTGAGCCGGAATATCAGCGGCTTTTTTAATTCTTTGAGTGGGCCTGTAGGGACTGGCAAACGGGTCGAATACAATCTGGTGTACGGCCAATTGTTCGCTGCCGTGACGATACAAACTACGCTCTACCACATTCTTAAGTTCACGAATGTTGCCCGGCCAGGCATAGTCGAGCAGCATTTCAGTGGCGCTACGGGTAAAACCACTGAATAAAGACCAGCCTAAATCGCGAGCCATGTTAATTGCAAAATGTTCAGCTAATAGCAGGATGTCTTCTTTACGCTCACGCAGTGGCGGTAATGTAATAACGTCAAAGGCTAATCGGTCGAGCAAGTCGTGGCGAAACTCGCCATTATCCGCGAGGGTTGGTAAGTCTTCGTTAGTCGCGCAGACAAGTCGGGTATCGACTTTGACCGTTTGCTTACCGCCAACCCGTTCAAATTCGCCATATTCTATGACCCGCAGGAGTTTTTCCTGCACCATGGCTGAGGTATTGGCTAGCTCATCAAGAAACAGTGTGCCACCGTTGGCGCGCTCAAAGCGGCCTTCGTGTCGTTTACTGGCGCCGGTGAAAGCACCACTTTCGTGACCAAACAGCTCGCTTTCCAACAGGTTTTCGTTCAATGCCGCGCAGTTGAGTTTGACATAGTTCTGATCCCATCGTTCGGATAAGTAGTGTAACCGAGCTGCAATGAGCTCTTTACCTGTTCCACGCTCACCGATGATCAGTACCGGCTTTTCCAACGGAGCAAGCTGAGACACCTGATCCAATACAGCAAGGAAGCTATCCGACTGGCCGAGCAAATTATCCTGTTGGCGAAACTGACTCATATTGCCTAACTCTTAGTATTTTTGACTAACATCTAGTGTATTTTAAAAAGCAGTGAAGCGAAAGTGTTTTTCTATTATTATAACTTATTGATTTTAATAAGCTAATTTTATTGAAAAGTTGGCAAGCTAATTGATACATCTAATCAGCAAACTAAATTACTAACCAAAGAGGTAATAGATTATGGGAATCTTTTCACGTTTTGCTGATATTGTTAATTCTAATATCAATGCGATTCTGGATAAAGCGGAAGATCCAGAAAAAATGGTCCGGTTGATTATTCAGGAAATGGAAGACACCTTGGTTGAAGTGCGTTCGACGTCAGCCAAAACGCTGGCAGAGAAAAAGGAGCTGGAGCGTCGTGTTGAGCAGTTACGCTCTCAGGCGGATGACTGGCAACAAAAAGCCGAACTGGCGCTGACCAAAGACCGTGAAGATCTGGCTCGTGCGGCGTTGCTGGAAAAGCAAAAAGCCACCGATGCGGCAGACAGCGTGACACAGGAGCTGGCACATGTTGAGTCGCACATCGAGAAGCTGCAGCAGGAAGTGACCACGTTGCAGGAAAAACTGGCCGATGCCAAAGCGCGGCAAAAAGCCATTGTATTGCGTCAGCGTTCAGCTGAGTCTCGCCTGGATGTCAAAAAGGCACTGGATAGCAGTAAAGTCGAAGATGCCCTGAATCGTTTTGAGCGCTATGAGAGCAAAATCGACGGACTGGAGTCTCAGGTTGAGTCTTACGACTTGGGTAAAAAGTCACTGGCAGATGAAATTGCCGATCTGCAAAAGAATGAGAAAGTAGACGACGAGCTTGCGGCACTGAAGAAAAAATTGGCCGACAAGTGAATTTGACTGCACCTGCTGTTAAGGTAGGTGCAATAATGAAAAGAACAACGTGCCCAGGTTAGACAGGAGAGGAATATGTTTGATGCAGAGATTTTAGTCGCCCCGATCATCATCTTTATGATTGTAGTGGCACCGCTATGGTTGATCCTGCACTATCGCAGCAAAAAGCAGGTCAGTCAGGGGCTGAGCGAACACGAGCACCGCCAGCTGGTCGAGTTGGCGCATAAAGCAGAGAAAATGGCGCAACGCGTTGAAACGTTGGAGGCCCTGCTTGATCAAGAGTCACCAGAATGGAGACGCAAAGTATGAGTAAACGTAGACGAGAATTATACCGTGACCCAAAAAGGGGCAAGTTAGCCGGAGTGTGTGCGGGGTTGAGCGACTACTTTGATATGGAGTTATGGCTGGTCAGGATCCTGTTTGTCACTGCGGTGCTGTTATCCGGTGGTCCACTGTTTATTGTAGTCTATATCGCCTGTTGGTTCATTCTGGATAAAAAAGCAGAGACAGTTCAGACGCCAGGCGCAGATAGTAACTACTCTAGCAAAGACGAAGATCCGGTGTCGGTAAAGTTTAAAGTTTGGCAAAAAGGCGAGCCGCCACGCCAGGCGCTGTTTGACCTGAAAGAGCGTTTAACGCGCCTCGATGGTCGTATCCAGCACATGGAAACGTATGTGACGTCGAGCGAGTACACGGTAAAACGCGAAATCAATAAACTATAGTAACTGACATATAGTAACTGACAGATACGCAAAGGGGCGCTGCCCGGGCGTCGGCAGCCCAGCCACCTTTGCTGACAGAATAAGGAATGTGTGCCTTTATGAGTGTATCGGGCCTGACTGCCAGAGCGCTGCAAAAATTACAGCAAACTACCCACAAAACCCTTACCCGAAGCCTGGATAGACATGTCAAACTGGCTGTAACAGGTTTCAGTGGTAGCGGTAAAACCGCTTTCATCACGGCTTTGGTAAAACACCTAACCACTCAGGCTACGGCACAAAACCTGCCCTTTTTGGAGGTGGTGCGAGAACAGCGCCTGATAGCCTGCAAACAGGTGCCACAAAGCGCGCTGGATATTCCCAGCTTTGAATACCACAATGCGGTAAGTCATTTATTAGCGGATCCTCCCAGCTGGCCGCCCTCAACGCAGCGGATCAATACACTCACACTGGCATTGAAATTTCGATCCGCGAAGGGCGTTAGGCAGCATCTGAGCGAAACCCATACCGTCTATCTTGAACTGATTGATTATCCGGGTGAGTGGTTGATGGATTTGCCTATGCTCAATCAAAGTTTTGCTCAGTGGAGCGAACAACAGCTCAGGAGACTGGCTCAACCTGACTACGCGCAGGTAAGCGCGCCTTTTTTGCAGCAACTGGCTCAGTTTGATGCGCACGCAACAGTCAATGAAAGCGAACTGACGGCAATGGCCAGTGTCTACGCGGGTGTCTTAAAACAGCTCAAGGCTCAGACTCGGCTGGCGCAGTTGCAGCCCGGGCGTATGCTGATCCCCGGAGAGCTCGATGGTGCGCCTATTTTACAGTTTTTCCCATTAACCGTGCCAGATAATACTGTGGAGCAGACTCAGTATCATCACCTTGAACAGCGCTTTGAGGCGTATAAAAAGCAAGTGATCACGCCTTTTTATCGTGAGCACTTTTGCCGCTTTGACCGCCAGTTGGTACTGGTGGACTTGCTCAGTGCACTTAACGATGGCCATACCACGTTGACGGAAACGCAAAGTGCATTGAGTGATACGCTGGCAATGTTTCGTCATGGTAAAAGTGGGATCTTGTCACGGCTATTTCGTCCCAGCATAGATAAAGTGTTGTTTGCAGCGAATAAATGCGACAGCGTGGCGCTGGCCGACCAGGATAAGCTGACGCGCCTATTGCATTCATTGCTTTTACCCAATGAAAACGAATTGAAATTTTCAGGCGTGGAAATCGATACTATGGCAATTTCTTCGGTGAAAAGCACGCAGCCGAAGCAGGTGATTGAGCAGGGGAAAACTTTATCCTGTGTTTATGGTAAGCCGGTCGGTGAATCTAAGTATATCAGCTACTTACCTCCGATCCCGCCAGAACATCTGCCCGATGCACAACAATGGCCCAAACAGGGATATGAATTTTTGTCCTTTGAGCCTTATCCGGCCTACCAGGGACAAATTGAGCATATCCGCCTCGATCATGTATTACAGTTTTTATTGGGAGATAAACTTCAATGAGTGAGCCAGCCCAGTCATATCGCGGACGACGAGTTCAGGTTGAAGCGGATCCCGAGGCGCCCCAGTCATCGACAGCACCTGAAGCCGAACAACAGGCCCGACGCGTCGAACAAAACCCTGAGCAGGAGAGTGTAAGTACTTCATCTGCGCCCGATCAAAGCTTTGATACTCAGTTGCCGTCACTTTCTATAGAGCCTGTTACAAAACCGGCCCGATCTGGATTGACCTGGCGCAAACTGTTGCTGCTGGGGTTGGCTGTTCTGATCCCGGTAGAAATGACCCTGACCCTGCTGGATGCGCTAAACCGCAGCTGGGTTTTGGCCGCACTATATGGGTTTGTGATTGTGAGTGCACTGGCCGTGCTTTGCAAGTTCGGCTGGTCTGAAGTCCGCGCCCTTGGCAGGTTAAAAAAGCTCGAGCAGCAACGCGTCGGGGCACAAAGGTTGTTGAGCAGCAACCAAATTGGAGAGGCACAAACCTGGTTAAAGCCACTTCTGAAGCAACACGACCAGCAGCAGGTCAGCCAGTTTATGGCGACCATACAACCTCATTTTACTGATAGGGAAGTACTGGCACTGTACGACAAAACCTTACTTCAGGATGTAGATGAGCGCGCCCGAGCGCTCATTGCTCAGTTTGCCAGTACGTCAGCCTTGATGGTGGCGATCAGCCCCATGGCCATCACCGATATGCTGGCTGTGTTGTGGAGAGGCGTTGTTTTGATAGAGAAGATCAGCCAGTTATACGGCATCAAACTGGGTTATCGCAGCCGCATTGAACTGTACCGTTTGCTGCTCAAGCAGATCGTTTTTGTCGGGGCCAGTGAATTACTGAGCGATCTGGCGGCAACCAGCCTGGGTGCAGAATTACTGGGTAAACTGTCGGCGCGTTCTGCACAGGGGCTCAGCGCAGGTGTTTTCACAGCTCGACTGGGATACAAAGCCATGGCCTTATGTCGACCTATTCCCGCCAGTGCGCCTGCTTCTGGCTACTTATCACAGACTGCACGTAAACTGGCGAACCTGTTAATCCGTCAGTCTACTGACAGGTCCGATGAGAAAGCTAGAAAGTAGCGTGTAAATACTTACTTTTGTTTTTGCTCCTGAATCGTCTGAGTTTTGACTTAAATCCTTCTTCCGTTTGACAACTTATGTGTACACCCGGGTTAATTTAACCGACCCGGGTTAGCCATCTGCGCGTCCGGCACGCTTGTACATTGCGGTGTCTTGGAATATCTAATTGGTATTCGTCCGAATAACAAAAATAGGCAAGCAATGAAGAAGTTACATGATCAGACCAATTGTATTCATGGTCCACACCACTTTGATGATCCACATGGTGCCCTGACCGCACCTCTGTATCAGAGTTCGACGTTTAAATTCAAGGATGCAGCACAAGGCGCTGCGCGTTTTGCTGGCGAAGAAGCTGGTTACATCTATACGCGTCTTGGTAATCCGACCACCCGTGAGCTGGAAGAAAAGCTGGCGCAGCTCGAAGAAATGGAAGATGCTGCCGCTACGGCGACAGGCATGGGCGCAGTATCAGCCTCCGTGCTGAGCTTTTTACAGCAGGGCGATCATTTGATCGCATCCAAAGCCTTGTATGGGTGCAGCTTTGCTTTGTTTGCACACATGTTACCCAAGTTCGGCATTGAGGTAACTTTTGTCGACATGACGGATCCGCAAGCACTGGCCGATGCGCTGCAGCCTAACAGTAAGATGTTGTTTGCCGAAACACCGATCAATCCCAATATGACGGTACTGGATTTAGCTATGCTGGGACAGTTTGCTCAGCAGCACAAGTTGATCAGTGTGGTCGACAACACCTTTATGACGCCATTACTACAAAAGCCCAAACACTTTGGTATCGATATCGTGATCCACAGTGCGACCAAGTACCTCAATGGTCATGGTGACGTCGTAGCCGGTATTGTCTGTGGCAGTGCTGAGCACATAGAGACAATCAAGCTCACCGTACTAAAAGACATCGGCGCAACTATCAGCCCACACGATGCCTGGCTTATCAATCGGGGGCTTAAAACCTTACATGTGCGCGTTGCAAGGCATTGTGAAAATGCGCAGAAGGTGGCCGAGTTTCTCGATAATCATCCTAAGGTCGACACCGTTTACTACCCAGGTTTGCCATCTCACCCTGGCTACCGTTTCCTTGGCGAGCAGATGAAGGGCGCCGGGGGGGTGATTGCTTTTGAAATCAAAGGTGGGGTCAGTGAAGGTGAAAAGTTCATCAATGCGACTGAGTTGTGCACCCTGGCGGTGAGTTTGGGCGATCCGGAAACACTGATCCAGCATCCTGCATCTATGACGCACTCTCCTTACACGCCTGAAGAGCGTCAGGCTGCGGGGATCTCGGATGGCCTGATCCGCATTTCTGTCGGACTTGAGGCTGTCGAAGATATCATCGAAGACCTGGATAAAGCGTTTTTGTGTATATAAAAATTTACACTTGATATCCCTGTAGGGGTTGGTTTGTATAGGGTGTTCTTTTTTGTGGTCAGTTGTGTAAATTAAGGTATACAAAATTGACCTTTCTGGCCGGGCCGATTTCAGGCCTGGCTATTAAACTTTTCCTCACTTTTACATAGTATCCGGATAACACTTTGACGCGTTGTTTTTGTTCAGATGCGACGCACTACCAAGAAGGTTACTATGGCTAAATCGAGTAAATACACGTCTAAACAGCCCAATGAGCAGGGCCTGATCGAATGGTCAAAAGAAGAAAATCAGATCTGGTCTGAACTGGTTGCCAGACAGCTTGAGTGCATCAAAGGCAAAGCGTGTGATGAGTATCTCGAAGGCCTGCAAAAAATCAATTTACCGCACGATCGTATCCCTCAGTTACATGAGCTGAACGAGGTACTGGAGCGTGAAACGGGCTGGCAGGTCGCGCCAGTACCTGCGTTGATAGACTTTGATGAGTTTTTCCGCCTGCTTGCTAACAAGCAGTTCCCGGTTGCAACCTTTATCCGCAGTCGCGAGGAATTTGATTACCTGCAGGAGCCGGATATTTTCCACGAAATTTTTGGCCATTGTGCGATGCTGACCAACCCGGCATTTGCGGAGTTTACGCATAAGTACGGTCAGCTGGGCTATGCTGCAGAGAAAAAAGACCGCGTATACCTGGCCCGTTTGTACTGGTTTACCGTTGAGTTTGGTCTGATGCAAACCAAAGATGGCCTGCGCATTTATGGCGGCGGGATCTTATCAAGCCCGGGTGAAACTCAGTATGTTTACAGCGGTGAGCCAGAGATCAACCCGTTAGAAGTACTTGACGTGCTTCGTACACCATACCGAATTGATATTATGCAGCCTTTGTACTACACCATTAACGCCATTGACGATTTGTTTGATATCTCACAAATGGATATTATGGCGCAGGTACGTAAGGCCAAAGAACTGGGTCTGTTTGAACCCAAGTTCCCACCTAAAAATAAACTAGCAAGTTAAGGATTTATTGATGTCTGATTTAAGTGCACAAAAATGTGAAGCGTGTCGTGCGGATGCGCCTAAAGTGTCAGATGCCGAATTAGCTGAATTGATCAAGCTGATCCCGGATTGGGTGCCAGAAGTACGTGATGGCATTATGCAGCTTGAGCGTGTTTACAAGTTTAAGAACTTCAAGCAAGCCATCGCATTTACCAATAAAGTAGGTGATATGGCGGAAGATGAAGGTCACCACCCTGGTCTGTTGACTGAGTGGGGCAAAGTAACAGTAACTTGGTGGAGCCACTCTATCAAAGGTCTGCACAAAAATGACTTCATCTGTGCAGCGAAAACTGACGAGATCTTTGCAGCACTATAAGCATAAAATTTCATGCTAAAACAAAAAAGGCGCGTCAGCGCCTTTTTTAGTGTCTATTCATTCCCGATAAAGACATTTACAGGTCGACATGCTTGTGAGCTAGTGGGTCAATGTTGGCCCAGGCACGACCTGTGCGTCCCGCTCCAGGTGTTGCAGCTCATCAATTAATTCGAGCAACTCCGGCTCTATATAATCAAAATCGCGTGACTGTTTTAAGGCGGTCTCCAGGGTTTCGGCCAGGTTTTTAAGCGTCGGTACACCTGTATAGCAGCAGGCACCATGGAACTTGTGGATCACGGTCAGCAGGGTCTGAGTGTCTTCCTGCTGCGCCGATTCAGTCAACTGACCAAGTGTCTCCGGCACACTTTGTAACAACATATCCAACATCTCCAGAGCCAGTTCTGGTTTATTACCAGCGCGCTGAAGCGCCAATTCCCAGTCCAGTAAGTGACTCTCAAACGGGGCTATGCTGGCGACTTGAGGTTGTTGTACCTTTTGCTTTTCTGGAGGCAATGAAGGACTGTGGTCGCAAATGATCTGACGCAGCATATCTTCATCTATGGGTTTAGTCATGTAACCGTTAAAACCATCCTTTATCAATTGCTCTTTTTCACCTGTGAGTGCGTGCGCCGTCACTGCAATGATAGGAGTATCATCATTTAAGGAAGATTCTTTAATGGTTCTGCATGCGGTGATGCCATCCATGATAGGCATCTGAATATCCATAAAGATCAGGTCATATTTTTGCGATTTACATAAACTCACTGCTTGCGCGCCATTGTGAGCAGTATCTATGGTATCGACCTGCTCTTCGAGCAACGTATAAAGTAGCTTCAAATTAGCGTCATTATCGTCGGCGATCAGCACCTTGAGCGGCAGGTGTGCTAAGTCAGTGTCGTCAATCGACACGCTAGGGTGATCTAAACGGTAAGGCGCTGCCAGCATATCGCACAGTTTACGGTGGTGCATGGGTTTACTGATACAGGCATCGGCACCGCTACCGATTAAGGATTCGCGCATATTATGAGAAATGGTATTAACCATCAGATACAGATAATCCGCCATTTCTCTGGCCTGTGCAATGTAGGCCTTCACGGTTTGCATATCGTCCACCGTTGCCATATTCCCGATCAGGCAAATGTCGTATTTAAACTCCTGCTCCAGAGCTTCGAAGAATGCTTCTTCATTTTTACAGCAAGTCACCTGCATTGCCCAATCCTCAAGCTGAGCCTGAACGGCATTGCGGGTGTGTTCCTGTGGCTCAAAGTAAAGCACGCGCTTGTTTTCCAGAGGTTTGGTTGGCAGGTCGTCGTCGAACAATCGGCTTGGCAGATTAAAAATGGCGTTAAAGGTAAAGCACGAACCATTGCCCGGCGCAGAGTTTAGCGTGATGCGGCCACTCATGGCTTCGACAATATGTTTAGTGATGATTAAGCCAAGTCCTGTGCCGCCGAATTTGCGGGTAATGCTGGAATCAGCCTGAGCAAACGGGGTAAACAGAGTGTCCTGCTTTTCCTGTGCAATGCCCAGCCCGGTATCACTGACAGAGATCAGGAGCGATGTCTGGCTATCTCCTTTGAGGCGATGGCTGATATCGACTTTGACTGAGCCTTTTTCGGTAAACTTGATGGCATTGCTGATCAGGTTGATCAGCACCTGCTTAAAGCGTGTGGGGTCACCAACCAGATTATCCGGGACCTGTCGATTAATGGCAATCGACAGCTCCAGTTGCTTCTCATAAGCACTGGGGGCAAGCAGGGTCATCACTTCATTTACTGCATCCCTGAGCTGGAATTGAATACTTTCAAGCTCCATGGCACCGGCTTCGAGTTTAGAGAAATCTAGTATGTCACTGATAATGGTCAACAAACTGTTGGCAGATAACTCTATGGTATCCAGATAGTCTTTCTGGTGTTTGTTGAGTGGGGTTTTATACAGCTGGCGGGTGAAACCAATCACGCCGTTAAGCGGGGTTCTTAATTCATGACTCATTTTGGCCAGAAAATCAGACTTAACCCGGTTGGCAACCTGCGCTTCTTTTTTGGCAATGTTCAGCTGAATGTTCTGAGTTTCATACTGCTCCAGGGTTTCACGGTAATCGCAGGTGGCCTGATCTATGTGTTTTTGCATTTCATCCCGCTGCAGCACCATTTTTTCGCTAATGGTGATCAACCCTTCACGGAGCAAGTCAAACTCCCCTTGCATGGGCTGATCTACGCCAATTTTAGTTTTGCCCTCAAGCAGTTTATCTGTTGCCAGTAACAGATGAGACAGGGGGGTGGAGAACATCCGGCTGAGTCGGGTCGACACAAAGGCACTGAGCAACAAGGCCACCATAATGATGGCACCACTAAACAACAGGGCTTGCTGCTGACCAATGATAGCCTGGTCTTTACTGAGCTCAATCATGAGTACTGCGGTGGTGCGAGTGTGGGCATTTTGCCAGTCAGCGGCGGGTTGTTGCTGTAGCTTAACCGGTGCAAAAATGATGTACCTGTCGAGATACTGCACTATTTCTGTGGCGTGTAACTCTGTCACGTTGCCGCGATAATGCAGTTGGTCAAAATCGTTGTGATAATTACTGGTTAGCAGCAGTTGATTGTCTTCATTGAACAGCGCGATGCTATTGACGAAGTTGCCATGTTGATTGTGGGTGGTGGTGATCACCCGATGTAACCTGGCTTTATCTCGTTCTGCCAGCGGTTGCTCCACCGTCATTGCCAGGGTGTTGGCCAGGCTGGTGCCTTGTTGCTTGAGGATTTGTTCAAGCTCAACGTAGCGATTTATAGTAAAATAGCCGCCAAGTACCAGGCCGATTAACACCGTTGGGATCAGGGTCAACACTAATACGCTGTCGCGCAAACTCAATTTAGACATAAATTGGATGTAAAACAGTAAGTAGTCTGAGTCCTAGAGTATCGAGTTAACAGGTGTTTAGCAATCTTATAGGGGCGGCAATATGGCACAAATATTTCGTGCTGGAAAATCTTCTAAACAACGCAGTAAACAAGCAGAAACAGTTGAGCTGACAATCGACTCGCTGGATCATCAGGGGCGGGGGGTGTGCAGGCATCAGGGTAAAGTCGGCTTTGTGGACGGCGCACTGGCCTCAGAGCGGGTTAAAGCACGTATCAAGGCACAAAAAAGTCGTGTTTTCGAAGCGCATACCATGAAAGTGCTTGAGCCAAGTGAGGAGCGGGTTACGCCATTTTGTGAATACTATCAGCAATGTGGTGGCTGTTCATTACAACACCTGAAAGCCAGTGCTCAGTTGGTGCACAAACAGCAGGCAGTGTCGGCCTTATTTGACAAATTCGCCAAAGCAACTGAGTTGCCCTGGCTACCCGCACTGACAGGGCCTGAGCGCCATTATCGCCGCGCCGGGCGCATTGCCTGCATCTATGACAAACAAAATCACCAGCTCAAACTGGGGTTTCGTGCTGCCGGGTCAAAGAAGATTGTAGAAGTTGATCACTGCGCGGTCATGGACGATGCCTTCGCTGGTGGCTTTGAGGCGTTGCGTCAGAGTTTAAATGCGCATCCGGAGCTGCGTAGTGTCAGTCATATCCAGTTTTGTGCAGCGGATAATGGTGCATTTGTATTGTTGCGTCATACCCGTTCAATCAGCGCTCAGGTGAAAGCACAATTTGCAGAGCGCCTTGCTGCTCAGAACTGGGAGTTTGTCTGGGATGATGGAAAGTCGCAGCCTGAGTATGCGTTATTACCTGCCTATGAAAGTGCCGGGGTGACGTTTGAGTTTAAACTCGATAACTTTATTCAGGTTAACCGCGATATCAATGAGCAAATGCTTCACAGGGCGTTAGAGTGGCTTGAACTTACTGGCGACGAACAAGTATTGGACCTGTTCTGTGGAATTGGCAATTTCTCTTTATTGCTGGCAAAACATGCAAACGAAGTGGTCGCAGTCGAAGGGGTCGCAGCCTCGGTTGCAATGGCACGCCAAAATGCGCACACTAACCACATCGACACGGTTAGCTTTCATCAGTTCGACCTCACCCAGCCACTGACTGAAGCCGACTGGTTTCACTCGTCGCTGGATGTATTAGTACTGGACCCTTCACGTACCGGGGCATATGAGATATTACGTCAGTTGCCATTGACGCAATTTAAACAGGTTTTATATGTGTCCTGCGATCCGGTGACTATGGCCAGAGATGCGGCGCTGTTACTGGAAGCTGGCTTTGTGGTCGATAAAGTGTGTTTAATGAATATGTTCCCGCACACTGGACATATAGAAACCATGGCGTTGTTTCAAAGGAGGTAGTCATATGGTTGCGACTCGCCAGTCTCATCAATCCGGTCTTCCGGCAGACTTTCATGCCCGGCTTGCACTGCTCAACTTATCGCAGGAAAAGCGAGACAGGCTGGATCAGGTCTATGCCTTGTGTCCGGAAGAGGAAGCGACAACGACCCTGGCCAAAGCCATAGAGATGGTAGAGATCCTGGCGGAACTGAATTTCGATTCAGAATCACTGGCCGGCGCATTCCTGACGCCCTACTTTTTATCCGGCCAGGTTGAAATAGATGCGATAGAACAAGCACAAGGCGAAAATGTTGCCTTATTGCTCAGAGGGGTTGAGCAGATGGCCTCAATCAGCACCCTGGCACATCAGGGCAAAGGCAGCCTGCAAATAGACAAAATCCGGCGTATGTTATTGGCCATGGTGGAAGATGTACGTGCTGTGGTGATCAAGCTGGCAGAGCAGATCTGTTATCTGCGGGCCGTTAAAAATGCCTCCGAGGAAGAGCGGGTGGTGGCAGCTAAAGCCACGGCCAACATTTTTGCGCCACTGGCGAACCGCCTCGGGATCGGACAGCTTAAGTGGGAGCTAGAAGATCTCTCATTTCGCTATTTACACCCGAAAACCTATAAGAGCATCGCTAAGCAGCTGTCGGATAAACGTCTTGATCGTGAAGCCTATATGACCAATATGGTCGACCTGGTCCAGAGTAAGCTTAAGGAAGCGGGCATTGAGGCTGAAGTGTATGGTCGACCCAAACACATTTACAGCATCTATAAAAAAATGATGCAGAAGAATTATGAATTCGATCAGCTCTTTGATATCCGCGCGATGCGGGTGGTGGTCAATGAAATTCAGGACTGCTATGGCGCGCTGGGCATAGTGCACACCAACTGGCGTCATCTGCATAAAGAATTTGACGACTATGTTGCCACACCAAAGCAGAATGGTTATCAGTCTATCCATACTGTGGTATTTGGTCCTGAAGGCAAAACCGTTGAGATCCAGATCCGTACCCAGGCAATGCACCAGGATGCTGAGCTGGGCGTGGCGGCACACTGGATGTATAAAGAAGGGGCTTTGCCGGGCCGTGGTTCGGGATATGAGCAGAAGATCAGCTGGCTGAGAAAATTGCTGCAATGGCAAGAAGAGGTCGTTGATGGTAGCGAGCTGGCCGAAGAACTCAAAAACCAGGTTGTAGAAGACCGGGTGTATGTTTTTACACCCAAAGGCGATATTTTTGACTTGCCATTGGGTGCAACGCCACTGGATTTTGCCTACTACATTCATTCCAATGTTGGACATCGCTGCATCGGTGCTAAGGTATTTGGCAAAATCGTGCCCTTTACCCATAAGTTATCAACCGGCGATCAGGTTGAGATACTGACCCAGAAAAACCCCTCACCAAGTCGAGACTGGCTCAGCCCGTCGCTGGGTTATGTGCACTCATCCAGAGCGCGCAGCAAGATCCATCATTGGTTTAAGCAACAAGACAGAGATAAAAACCTGCAGGCTGGTAAAGAGATCCTCGATGGCCACTTGCAAAAGCTGGATTTAACATACAAAGACCTGGACTCAGCTATTGAGCGCTTTAACTTTAAAGAGCTCGACGATTTAATGGTGGCCATTGGGGCAGGTGATATCCGTATCAATCAGTTCCTGAATTATGTTCAGGACAAGCCAGACCCTATGCCTAAGCTTAAAATGAGCACGCCGAAAAAGCACAAAGGCGATAGCAATGGCATTGTGGTCGAAGGCGTTGGTAACCTGATGAGCCATGTAGCCAAATGTTGTCAGCCTGTCCCTGGTGATGAGATTGTTGGTTATATTACCCAAGGGCGGGGCATTGCCGTGCATCGCGCTGACTGTGATTCCTTTGCGCATATATGCGAGCAGCATCCGGAGCGGGAAATTGCGGTTAGCTGGTCAGATGAAGTACGTGCCAGTTATGCGGTCACCTTACACATCGAAGCCAATGACCGTCATGGTCTGATCCGTGATATCAGCTCGGTACTGGCCAATGAAAAGCTTAATGTGATGAATATGAACGTTAATACTCAGGATGATAAGCACATTGCCATTTTCACTATGAAACTCGAAGTGGGTGATTTGTCTGCCATGAACCGCTTACTGACTAAACTGATGCAAATAGAAGGCGTGTTTGAAGCCAGGAGACAACACTGAGTATGAGTGCCTCATTACAGCAACTACTTGAAATTATGGCGACCCTGCGCGACCCGCAAAAGGGCTGCGCCTGGGATCAACAGCAAACCTTTGAAACCATAGTGCCGCATACACTGGAAGAAGCCTATGAAGTGGCCGACAGCATAGAGCAGCGAGACTTTGCCGGGCTTAAAGACGAACTGGGCGATTTGCTGTTTCAGGTGATTTTTTATGCTCAGTTGGGCAAAGAAGCCGGGCTTTTTGAGTTTGACGACATAGTGAAAGGCCTCAACGACAAACTGGTACGCCGCCACCCACATGTCTTTGAGACACCGGGTAGCACTTTGAGCGAAGCTGATTTAAATGCGCAGTGGCAGGCCATCAAAGATAAGGAGCGTAGTGCAAAGCCGGTCCGTTTTGGCGATGATGTACCTTTAAATCTGCCCGCCTTGTCTCGCGCTGCAAAAATTCAAAAGCGCGCTGCCTCTTTAGGATTTGACTGGCCCACCTATCAGGGCGCATTGGACAAAGTAGCTGAGGAAGTGACGGAGGTCAGTGAAGCACTCAGCCAGGACCCTTATTCTGAACACAGTGCCGAAGAGTTGGGTGACTTATTGTTTGCCACCGTGAATGTGGCGCGCCATGTTAAACGCGACCCGGAGCAGTTATTGCGCCGTGCCAGTGACAAATTTACTGCCCGTTTTAGTGCAATTGAAGGCATTCTGACAGAGCAGGGGATTGCCTTATCCGAGGCAAGTCTGGCGCAAATGGATGACGCCTGGGAAGAAGTTAAGCGACGTCAGCGTTCAGGTGAGAATAATTAAAGGGGGTGATTTTTCGCTGGATTGCCCCTTGCGCTTTTGCTATACTATTGCCCCGTCTTGATTCTTATTTAAATTCCATTTTTCCTGATATTCTAGGGTTCGCATGAGTACAAAATTTATCTTCGTAACGGGCGGAGTTGTTTCCTCCTTGGGTAAAGGTATTGCAGCTGCTTCATTGGCTGCAATATTAGAAGCGCGTGGTTTAAACGTCACTATCCTAAAGCTGGATCCTTATATCAATGTTGACCCTGGCACAATGAGCCCGATCCAACATGGTGAAGTCTTTGTAACGGAAGACGGCGCAGAAACTGATCTGGACTTAGGTCACTACGAGCGTTTCATTCGCACCAAAATGACCAGCCGCAACAACTTCACGCAGGGTCGTGTTTTTGAAGATGTACTGCGTCGCGAGCGTAAAGGTGAATACCTGGGCGCGACCATTCAGGTGATCCCACACATCACGAACGACATCAAGCGTCGTGTACTGGAAGGTGCTGAAGGCCATGATATCGCTATCGTTGAAATCGGTGGTACTGTGGGTGACATTGAGTCACAGCCTTTCCTTGAAGCCATCCGACAGCTGGGTACAGAGCTGGGCCGTGAACATGCCTTATTTATGCACCTGACCTTAGTGCCGTTCCTGGGCGCTGCGGGCGAAGTAAAAACCAAGCCAACTCAGCATTCAGTGAAAGAGCTGCGTTCAATTGGTATTCAGCCTGATATCCTGGTGTGTCGTTCAAACTGCAAGCTGCCTGCTAATGAGCGCGCCAAGATTGCGCTGTTCACAAATGTGGAAGAGAAAGCTGTAATCTCTTTGCAGGATGTAGACAGCATCTACAAAATCCCGGCACTGCTTAAATCACAGGAACTGGATGACCTGGTTTGTCGTCGTTTCTACCTGGATGTACCGGAAGCAGATTTGTCTGAATGGGAACAGGTGCTATATCAGGAATCAAACCCGACGGGTGAAGTGACCATTGGTATGGTTGGTAAATACATTGAATTGCCGGACGCCTACAAGTCAGTGAACGAAGCGCTTAAGCACGCAGGTCTGAAGAATCGAGTGACTGTAAACATCGAGTATGTCGATTCACAGGATATCGAGAGCAAAGGCACTGAACTGCTTGACCATCTGGACGCCATTTTGGTACCGGGCGGCTTTGGTAACCGGGGTGTTGAAGGTAAGATTTTGGCGGCCAAATATGCTCGTGAAAACAAAGTGCCTTATCTGGGTATCTGTCTAGGTATGCAGGTTGCTTTGATTGAATATGCACGTAACGTGGCGGGTCTGGAAGGCGCTAACTCAACAGAGTTCGATGCTAAATCACCTCATCCGGTAGTTGGTCTGATCACCGAGTGGTTAGATGCTGATGGTAACGTTGAGACCCGTACTGAAGAGTCAGACCTGGGTGGTACGATGCGCCTGGGCGCTCAGTTGTGTCATCTTAAAGAAGGCTCAAAAGTACGCGACGTATACGGTAATGCTGAGATCACCGAACGTCACCGTCACCGCTATGAGGTAAACAACCACTACGTTGAGCGCCTTGAGCAGGCAGGTCTTGCATTCACTGGCCTGTCGGAAGACAAAAAACTGGTTGAGATCATCGAAAATAAAGATCACCCCTGGTTTATTGCGGCTCAGTTCCACCCTGAGTTTACTTCAACGCCACGTGACGGCCACCCTCTATTTGAAGGGTTCGTTGCAGCTGCGTTCAGCTATCAAAAAGCTGACTCTTAATAATGAAAAGCCGTGCCTCAGTGCACGGCTTTTTTAATCACCGTAATAACACAGCGTATTGCTATGTAACTGCAACAAGCGGGTATATAGCAATGCGAAAGCAGACACACAACACACTCACCACTTTGGGAAAAGAGGAATCAAGATGTCAAAAATCGTAAAAGTGATTGGCCGTGAAGTTATGGACTCACGTGGTAACCCTACCGTTGAAGCCGATGTTCATTTAGAGTCGGGCGCATGGGGCCGCGCATGTGCACCATCAGGTGCATCAACAGGAACTCGCGAAGCACTTGAATTACGTGACGGTGATAAAGCTCGTTACCTGGGTAAAGGTGTACTGACCGCGGTAAACTATGTCAACAACGAAATCGCAGCAGCCCTGAACGGACACAATGCCCTTGAACAACGTGCGATTGACCAGCTGATGCTGGACCTGGATGGCACTGAAAATAAAGAAAAGCTGGGTGCTAACGCGATCCTGGCTGTGTCTTTAGCAACGGCTAAAGCGGCAGCACAAGAAAAAGGCGTGGCGCTGTACGAGCACATTGCTGACATCAACGGCACTGCTGGCCAGTACTCCATGCCAGTACCTATGATGAACATCCTGAACGGCGGCGAGCACGCTGACAACAACGTTGATATCCAGGAGTTCATGGTTCAGCCTGTGGGCGCAAAAAGCTTCCGTGAAGCACTGCGCATGGGCGCAGAAATCTTCCACAGCCTAAAGAAAGTATTGAAATCACGTGGCCTGAATACAGCGGTAGGTGATGAAGGTGGTTTTGCACCAGACCTTAAATCAAACGAAGAAGCACTGGAAGTGATCGTTGAAGCGGTTGCAGCTGCGGGCTACGAAATGAACAAAGACGTGACGCTGGCACTGGACTGTGCGGCTTCTGAGTTCTACAAAGATGGTAAATACGACCTGCAGGGCGAAGGTAAAGCGTTTGACTCAGAAGGTTTCGCTGGCTTCCTGGCAGACTTAGCGGCACGTTACCCAATCGTGTCTATCGAAGACGGTCTGGACGAAAGCGACTGGGCAGGCTGGAAGATCCTGACTGATAAGATCGGTGACAAAGTACAGCTGGTAGGTGATGACCTGTTCGTAACCAACACCAAGATCCTTAAGCGTGGTATCGACGAGCAAATCGGTAACTCAATCCTGATCAAGTTCAACCAGATTGGTTCACTGTCTGAAACTCTGGACGCAATCAAGATGGCACAGGACGCAGGCTTCACTGCGGTTATCTCTCACCGTTCAGGCGAAACAGAAGACGCAACCATCGCTGATTTAGCTGTGGGCACCGCGGCTGGTCAAATTAAGACTGGTTCACTGTGCCGCTCTGACCGTGTTGCTAAGTACAACCAGTTGCTACGTATCGAAGAAGCGCTGGGCGACAAAGCCATCTACAAAGGTCGCAGCGAGATCAAAGGTCAGTAATTAATATTAACTGACTGAAAAGCCGCGTAACTTACGCGGCTTTTTTGTGCCGGTCATTGTCGGTTTATTTACCCGGCAAACTGCTCGGCCAGGATACCCTGAGTAAACTGCATTTTCAGATAAAACCCCCGGGGCAGCGTTTTTACGAGTTTACCTTTTGGGCCAATGGCGTCGGTCAGCGCTTTACTGTTGGCGGCTTTCGGCCGGATCTGCATGACCTCGCCCAGTTTACCACTGATCTCATCAACACGGCCAAGCGCAATTAATTCTATCTGCTCTTCCCAGTCTCGCTGCAACTGGTATTCCTGTAATTTATTTGGCTGCCAGAGAAATCCCGTGCCGATTGTTCTATCTACGGGGGGAATATCCCGCTCAGCTAAAATAGGTAGCCACAAGACGTGATTCAGCTTTTTCTTAACGGTACTGTCCTGCCAGCGCAATCCAGTCAGGTTGGTCAGTGGTACCACAGACACATATGTGGTTTCGAGTGGTTTTCCGTGATACCCAATGGGTAAGGTTTTAAGCTCTACACCAATAAACTCAAAGTCAGGCACGGGTTTCGAGCCTGCGCTGGCGCCAAGCACATATTCAATAAGCTGGCCAGGCCAGCCTTTTTCGCGGTTCAAGTCCTGAGGAGTTTTAAAATGAAACTGTGCGGCTATCTCTCCCAGAGTTTGTCCGGCAATGGCATCAACTCGAGCCATGAGTTCAGCAATTGAGTGTGGGGGAGTGGGTTTTTGCACGTTTGACTCACTTTGTTGTGGTGGTGGTGTATGGTACCAAAATCAAATCATCGATGTGGATTAAAATATATTTGTGTGTTTTTTGAACGTCTTCGTTGTGGGCTACTCTTTAAGCTGTGACTTTATCAGTTTAAGTAATTAATTCCATGATTTATATGACTTTTTTGTATTTCAATCAATAGGGATGTGATTTAAAAACAGCCATGCTTTGGATAAATACAAGTATATAAACATAATTATCCACAGATTCTGTGGAGAAAATGCTAAATTCACCATCGTATTGTGGATTTGTTTGTAAAATCATCATGAATAATTAAACTTATGCACAAGTTGTGGGTAAGTTGCGTAAAAGCAGGAATTAAATTTGCCCAGTGCCCAGAGTTGTGGAACAATCAAATTCATATAAAAAAGTATACGAGGCACTTAAGGTGATTGATGCCGAAGGATTTCGTGCCAATGTAGGTATTGTTATTTGTAACAATCAGGGGCAGGTATTTTGGGCGCGCCGCTATGGCCAGCATTCATGGCAGTTTCCACAAGGTGGCGTGGATGAAGGAGAAACGCCAGAACAAACCATGTACCGAGAGCTGCATGAAGAAGTAGGGTTGCGGCCGGAAGATGTAGAAATCGTTGCAAGTTCAAAACATTGGTTACGCTATAAACTGCCAAAGCGACTGATCCGCAAAGATTCGAGCCCAGTCTGTATTGGCCAAAAGCAAAAATGGTTTCTACTGAAACTCAAGTGCAAAGATGAAGATGTAGACTTGATGCGTACTCATCACCCCGAATTTGACGACTGGCGCTGGGTCAGCTACTGGTACCCTGTACGTCAGGTAGTCTCGTTCAAACGCGATGTGTATCGTCGGGTAATGAAAGAGTTTGCGCCGTTTGCTATGCCGTTTAACCGCAAAGAGCATTCGCATAAAGATCACTGGCGACGTCGTTAAGTAACAAGTGAGAAGTAAGTACCTGAGTAGTATAAAGGGTCGAAAAGACAGAAAGAGTAAATGAGCAGTACAGAGCGATTTCTACCAATTTAGGAGTCAGGTGTGTTAGCAACATTACGGACTATCGCAGAGGTGGTCTCACAGCAGGATAATCTCGAAACGGCTTTATCTCGCTTTGTGATGATGGTAAAGGACGCAATGCACACTGAGTGTTGTTCCGTTTATTTCGCCGATTATAGCCAGGATAACTTTGTACTTATGGCCAGCGACGGCCTCAACCCGGATGCTGTCGGGCACTTTCGGGTTGGCTTTACTGAGGGGCTTGTTGGGCTGGTTGCTCAGCGTGAAGAGCCCATCAATATTGCCCATGCACAAAGTCACCCCAGGTTTAAACTGCATGCCGAAGTGCACGAAGAAGGCTATAACGCTTTTTTGTCAGTGCCGGTTGTACACCAACGTAAAGTACTGGGCGTGATTGTAGTTCAGCAGCGTGAAGAGCGTGTCTTTAGTCATGATGAAGAGTCCTTTTTAATCACGCTGTCCGTTCAGTTGGCTTCTCAGCTTGCACAGGTCGAGTTACAGTCGGTGCTTAAGCAGGATGCATCCAGCCATAAAACATCGGTACTCAAAGGCGTGGCAAGTGCGCCTGGCATTGCTCTGGGTGAAGCTTTTGTGGTGATCCCCAAATTAGATTTTGCCAGTATTGAATCTCAGCAATGTGAACAAGTCCATCAGCAACGGCAATTATTCCAGCAAGCAGTGGCCGCTACCCGGCAAGAGTTTCATGTCCTGAAAAACACCCTCAGTGATTCATTACCCAAAGAAGCCCTGGCTGTCTTTGAGGTGTATCAGCAACTACTGGATGCACGAAGCCTGGGACAGCGTGTGGAGCAACAGCTGGAGCAAGGCTGGAATGCAAAATCAGCGTTAAAGCATGTGATTGTTGAGCTGGTGACACAATTTGAAGCAATGTCTGATCCATACATTCGGGAGCGGGCGGTTGATGTCAGAGATTTGGGACTCAGGGTATTGCATCATCTGGTCAGCACAGAAAGCATGGTAAAAAGCTACCCGGACAATACCATTTTAATTGCCAATGAGCTGACACCGGCGATGCTGGCCGAAGTACCCAAAGACAAGCTCAAAGGGGTGATCAGCGTCCATGGCTCAGCAAATTCGCATGCCTCGATTCTGACTCGGGCAATGGGTATTCCGGCTATCTGGGGGATTGAAGATATTCCCTTGCTGCAATTTGATGGCAAAGACATGATCCTCGACGCCTATGCCGGCCGTGTCTATATTTCGCCTTCTGAAGTGCTGCGTAATGAATACTCTGCACTGAAACTGAAAGAAGGTCAGCTGCATGATAAATTTGAAGCCGAGCATCATTTACCTTCCGTTACCGCGGACGGAGAACGGATAAGCTTGCTGCTTAATGCTGGTCTGGATCTGTCTACCGAGCACCTCAGTGCCAAGTACTGTGATGGTGTGGGCTTGTATCGTACTGAAGCCTGGTTTATGCAGCGAGGACAATTTCCTTCGCAGGCGGAGCAGGAGAGTTGGTATCGGGACGTACTGGCGCGTTATCACCCTGAACCTGTGATTATGCGAACGCTGGATATTGGTGGTGATAAAGTACTGGACTACTTCAATATCAGTGAGGACAACCCGTTTTTGGGCTGGCGAGGGATCAGGGTAACTCTGGACCATCCAGAGTTGTTTTTAGATCAGCTCAAAGCCATGCTCAAAGCCAATGCGGGGTTAGGTAACCTGAGAATTATGTTGCCCATGGTCAGTCACACTGAAGAGGTTGATGAAGCACTGGCACTGCTGGAGCAGGCATACTTTGAGCTGCAAGAAGAGTGGGCCGATCAGTTTTATACCATAGATAAGCCCGACATCGGCGTCATGCTGGAAGTGCCATCGAGCATCTTTTTACTGCCCGAGTGGGCTGACAAGGTCGACTTTTGCTCAGTGGGTAGTAACGACTTGACGCAGTATCTGCTGGCAGTAGACAGAGCCAATGCGCAGGTCGCCGAGTTGTTTGAACCATATCATCCTAGTGTGTTGCGGGTCCTGAAAAAAATAGCCGACGACTGCCAGCAGCTTGAGCTGCCTTTTAGTTTATGCGGGGAGCTGGGTGGTGAGCCGCAAGGCGCGATTTTACTCGTTGCCATGGGATTTCGTCGTCTCAGTATGAATATTTCGTCTTTGAACAAAATAAAATGGACGTTACGTCGGTTGGCCGTCAAAGATATGGAAACCTTGCTTAATCAGTGCCTGATGGCATCCAGTGCCAAACAGGTTCATCGTCTGTTACGTGAGTTTCTGATAGCGCATGGTCTGAGCGAGCTACTTTATACCAAAAGCGATACGGCCTGAACCGCGACTGGAGGCGCGAGCGCAGATACGCTACTATAACGCGCCCATAATAATAAGAGTGTCTGTATGACAATCAGTGTGTTACTCATTCTGTGCTGTGCCTTACTTGGCTGTGTTGTCGGCTTTCTGGCCGGGTTACTCGGTATTGGCGGAGGGCTGATCATTGTACCTGTATTGTCCGCCATTCTGTTGTACTTTGAGGTGCTGGCCAGCGACTATGTGATTGTTGTCGCGATAGCGACTTCGCTGGCTTCAATCTTGTTTACCTCAACCTCTTCTGCATTGGCGCATCATCGCAATCATAATGTACCCTGGGATATCGCTCCCTGGGTAATGGCAGGCGTCGCGGTGGGGGCTTTGATCAGTGGCTTTATGGTCGCCCTTATCCCGGTACATTGGGTAAAGTGGACGTTTGTCATTTCTGTGTTGCTAATCGCCGCTAAAATGGTATTCAGTTCACAATCAAATGCCCCTGAAAAGCCGCGTGGTTTACCGTCCGGTCCCGTTTTGGCAAGTATTACGACCTTGATGGGCGCATTGTCTGCCATGATTGGCATCGGTGGGGGTGTGTTAATTGTGCCCTTGCTCAGTTATTTTTCTGTCGATATGCGTAAAGCAATTGGCTGTGCCGCAGTCAGCGGCATCGTGATTGCGCTGTTTGGCTCCGTGGGTTATGTGGTCTCGGGTGGTCAGACATTGAAATTGACCGATGGATTTGCCGGTTTTGTGTATTTGCCGGCGTTATTTGGTATTGTGCTGACTTCTTGGTTTGTCGCTCCTATCGGCGCCAAAGCAACGCACTATCTGCCAGTGCCTGTGATTAAGAAAGTGTTCGCATTGCTGCTCGTGGTGATTGCGGGAAAAATGTTATTTTATTGAGGGAAAGCGATGGCTTTGCAGTTTCCAGAAATCGATCCAATTATATTCTCGATTGGACCCCTAAGTGTGCGCTGGTATGGCGTAATGTATTTAATCGGTTTTGCGTTTGCGATGTGGTGGGCAAACAAAGAGGCTGATAAGCCTAATTCTGGCTGGACCAAAGATGAGGTCAGTGATCTGCTGTTTTACGGCATGCTCGGCGTAATATTGGGTGGCCGAATTGGCTATGTGTTGTTTTATCAGTTCAGTCACTTCCTTGAAAACCCAATGTATTTATTGCGTATCGACCAGGGCGGCATGTCATTCCATGGCGGCGCACTGGGCGTGATAGCCGGTATTTTTATCTTTGCCTGGCGGTTTAAGAAATCACCACTGGCTGTGGGCGACTTTGTCGTACCTATGGTGCCGGTTGGTTTACTTGCAGGACGCATTGGTAACTTTATCAATGGTGAGTTATGGGGCCGAGCTACGGATGTTCCGTGGGCAGTTGTTTTCCCGACAGGCGGTCCGGTTGCCCGTCACCCATCGCAACTTTATGAGGCATTCCTGGAAGGATTAGTGTTGTTTATCATACTGATCTGGTACAGAAAACAGGCTCGCCCGGCGGGCAGTGTTGCTGGCCTGTTTTTACTCGGTTACGGCTCTTTCCGTTTCATTGTTGAATACTTCCGCGAACCGGATGCACATATCGGCTTGTACGCAGGTATGATTTCTCAGGGGCAGATTCTGTCCTTACCTATGGTCATCGGTGGCCTGGGCTTGATGATCTGGAGCCACAAACGCGCTGTGACAGCACGCGCTTAAACCACACCGGGACCCTAATTTTGGGGTCCCGTTTTACCTGCCAATAAATCCTACCGTGAATTAGTTACCCGAGCCTGCGAACGTAGTATACTTTCGTGCTATACAAAGCCCTTGAGCAGGGTCAATCGTGAGATCATTGTGAGGAGTAAAGCATGAAAGTGTATTTGGAGTTATTGCGAGATGTATTAGAAAACGGCACCCAGAAAGGGGACCGCACTGGTACAGGGACGCGCTCCGTGTTTGGCCGTCAGATCCGCCATAACCTCAAAGATGGCTTTCCTTTGCTGACCACCAAAAAGTTACACTTTAAGAGTATTGCCAACGAGTTGATCTGGTTTCTTAAAGGCGACACCAACAAAACCTGGCTCAATGAAAACGGCGTTAAAATCTGGGATGAGTGGGCGCTGGAAGATGGTGAGCTGGGTCCAATATATGGTAAACAGTGGACAGCCTGGCCTACCAAAGACGGTGGTAACATTAACCAGATCGACTATGTTGTTGATACGTTAAAAAACAACCCCAACAGTCGTCGTATTCTGTTCCATGGCTGGAACGTTGAGTATCTGCCGGATGAGTCGATGAGCCCGCAAGAGAATGTTGAAGCTGGTCGTATGGCCTTGCCTCCGTGTCATTTGCTGTATCAGTTTTATGTCGCAGACGGTAAGCTATCAGGGCAGTTGTATATTCGCAGCTCAGATATCTTTCTGGGGCTGCCCTATAATATTGCCAGCTTGTCTTTGCTGGTGCATATGCTGGCGCAACAGTGTGATCTGGAACCCGGAGAAGTCATTGTCAGCTTTGGTGATTTGCATGCCTATTCAAATCATATGGAGCAGATTGAACAGCAGTTGCAACGTGAACCTAAGGGACTGCCCACATTGAACATTTTGCGTAAGCCTGAGTCTATTTATGACTACCGGTTTGAGGATTTTGCGATTGAAGGCTACAACGCCGATCCCAATATCAAAGCCCCGGTTGCGATTTGATCTTAAGCTATCTTCGTTTTGTGGTAGGCGGCCAGCGAAGGCCGCTTGTAGTAGAAAGAGAAAGACGTTATGTCCATCCATTCCATAGTGACTCAGCTAATGCGTCATCGGCGTGTTGGTATGTTGGCCACATTACTGGCAGTAGCCGGGCTTTTGTCTGCGTGTAGCTCACAGCCATCCGTCGACGAAGAGGCTGAAGCGCTTGCCAGGGCAGAGTTGATCAAGACCTACAATGAGCACAAAGCAGGCATTGAGCGTGTCGCTGCGATGGAGCAGGACTTGTCTCAGCTACTGACCTTATTATCTTCTGCTCATGACATACAGCCGCTTGAAGAAAAAATCGCTCAGCCAGAGAAAAACGTTGTAACTCACCAAGTGGCGCCAGCTTCTGCCAGCGAACTGTCCATTTCACCAAGTAAAGGCTCCATTGTCGTACAGTTTGGTCGCCACCTCTTGAGCGCGCGCGCCCAGGCACAGAATGAACGGATCAGAGCATCTTTGTCACTCATACAAAGTTACTACCCTGAGATGTTCAGTACCGTATCATTATATTTACAAACACCAGCGATAAATGGCACTCAGTTTTACCTCTCTCAGGCTTCCGGGTTCATGTCTGTGCAAGAAAGTGCCGTGTTTTGCCGTCTTATTCAAGCCAGTGGTCAACCTTGTAAATTGGTTAACTAGCTAAAAAACATTGAAATAATCTTAAAGATTTTGTATTTAGGTACGATATAAAAGAAGTCTGAGTAGTGTTTTTATTCAAATTGAGCACCTTTCTACCCAAGGGCACTCAAATGAATTGATAAAATCATTATAAAGTCTTAGTTTTGCGTTCAGTGCAAAGCGCTGCACGTGTGGTTTGGCCGGATATGGAAGCGGCTATTTAATGAAAAGGATTAGCTGATGGAAAAGTTAATGAACAAGTACTCTCTACTCTCAATTCTGGCTGCAATGCCTTTACTGGCTGCAGCGCAGCCTGCGGAATTCAAAGCATCCGTAACAGTAAGAAATATCTTCACGTTTGAAAATGCCGAGCCGCTTAGCTTTGGTACTATACGTGCCAGTGGTGACACAGGTGGTGTAGAAACGGCGACTCTGATTATCGCTGCAAACCCCAATACTGCGCCTCGGGCTGACTCAACTGATGTGACAAAAGCAGAGATTGCGATTCTGGAACCAGGTACGCCAGCGAAATTTACCGTTGAGGGTATTTCACCCTATGCGACGCTGACAATTACCGATCCGACAGAAACCGATGTCTTACCGAAAGATTTGCCACCAACAACACCCGGCTTTAAGCTAGGTACTTTCACCTACTATGTGACTTCTGGCACATCACCAGCCCCGGCAACAACCACAGTACAGGCTGATGCTGACGGAAAAATTGCGTTTAATGTGGGCGCAACGCTGACAACAACCAGTGCCGCTGCAGGCAACTATATCGACGGCGAGTACGAAGGTACGTTCAGTGTTGAGCTGAGCTACTAATCTGCTTTGGCGGGTGAGTGACAGCCCGCCAGTTTCATATGAAGGCGCTTTTGCTACTCGTCAGCTTGGTGGGCAGTATGTTCTGTCAGGCAAGTATAATACTCAATGCTGATCTGAACTTCGGCACTGTTATTGTGGCAGACCCCAGTGTGGCCGGCACGGTTACTGTGTCACGGAGCGGCGGAACAAGCTCCTCTGGCAGTATCCATGTAGTCGAAAAAGGGCACCCGGCTGAGCTTGTACTGGAGTCCTTTCCTGTTGGTGTCTATCTGAATATCTCAACAGATATACTCGATGATGAGCTGGCACATACTCAGCTTATCAGCCAGGGAGAATTGCGTGTTATTCAGCTCCTTCACCCGGCCAGGGTCTTCACCGATCGATATGGTCGCGCCCGGCTTGTGATAGGAGGGACATTGCAGAGTATGCCTCATGCTGGCAGCTACCTGGATGGACAATATGAGACAACCATCAGCGTCGAAGTCAGCTATTAAGTAAGCACACACTCTCTTTCATCGCCGTTAGAAGTAAAATAGGCAAGATCCAATGAAATATATTACTCACATCATGCTGTTGGTGCTATTGTTTTGTGCCGCTCAGTCTCAGGCCAATCTATTGATTTCACCCACCCGGGTTGTGTTTGATGAGCGCCAGCGAAATGCCAAAGTATTTCTGATTAACAACAGCCAGGAGTACAAAACTTACCGTTTGAGCTTTAAAGAAAAACGAGCTCTGCCTGAGGGAGGATATAAAGATGTGTCTGAGCAGGAAAACCCCGGGCGTTTAAGTGGCTTGCTGAGAATGACACCGAAGCAGGTGCGCCTTGCACCGGGTGAACGTCAGGTCGTTAAACTCGCTTTGCGGCGAAAAAAAGACATGGCCGCGGGTGAATACCGTTCACACCTGTTCTTTCAGGCATTGCCTGAGAAAAAAGACACTGCACAGAAGGGAGTTGGGATCAGGCTGAATATGATTATGAGTTACAGTATTCCTGTGATTTACCGCCAATCGACATCTGTGCCGCAGGTCACCATAGATAGTGCCAAGGTGAGCCGGGGAGAAAGTGGTCGTTATGATACTCTTAAGTTGGCGCTATCTCGTCAGGGAGACTCCAGTACGTTTGGTCAGGTCAGTGTATTTTGGCGTGGCCACAACACGGCTAAATGGCAAGAAGCCGCCATGGTGAGCAGCTATAGCATTTACCCTGAGGTCAGTCAGTCGCACTTGCAGTTAAAGCTGATAGACCCGAGCATTATGCAGGGAGCGCGTGCCGGGGAGTTAAAAGTCGTGTATACCGGCAGTGGTGAATATCAGGGAATACCATTTGCGGAGCGCATCTTCCCTGTCACTTTGCGCTGATCCAGGTGGTTAGATGGTGAGGTTTGTTCTGATCTTGCTAATTGGGCTGTCATGGGGAAGCGCCATGCCTGCCTACAGTGCTCAGCAGCAGGATCTCTCCAAAGCTCTCAGTACGTTGCAACGTATCCAGGCTAAGCTGACACAGTCTAAAGCCAGCCTGACAGTGAGCAACCAGTCAAAACAAACGGGTATCCCCGAAGGGGAAGATTTGTTTTTGTCTGTGTATGCCGACAATGTCTATCTGGGTGAAGTGTTTGCGGTCAAAAGCCAGCGAGATGCAAAAATTGAGTTGCGCAGCTTATTTGCCGTACTGGATTTTGCCATCAGTGACGACGAAAAAGCTGATTATTTCTCTGGCTGGTATCTCAGCCCTGAACGCACTTTTGCCTTTGATAGCGAGCAAAGGGTGGCGCAGGTCAACGAGCAGCAATATGTCATTGCGCAGCAAGATGTATTGCATACGCAAGGTGAAGTGTTTGTCGAGTCAGCCTTAGTTGCAGACTGGTTTGGGCTCGATTTACAGTTCAATTATACAGATCAAAGGCTCAGTGTGCAGAGTCCTGAGCCATTGCCAGCACTCGAGCGTCAGGCTCGGGCGGAGCGTCGTTTGGTTCAGCATCAAGGCAATTCGGCCTCCAGACTAACCTGGAAACCGAATGCTTACCAGATGTTGTCGTCACCACTGATAGATGTTCAGTTTGGCTATCGTCGCGACAATAAAGAGGATACCAATTACTATTCTATGCTTGGGGCACATGACCTAGCGTTCTGGAATGTTGAGTACTTTGTTTCAGGCACGGACGGAGATGTTGTTGATCAGGGCCGCCTTAAAGGCAAGCGCGAAGATGGGCAAGGCCGCCTGTTGGGGAGCCTTAAAGCCACTCAGGTCGAGGTAGGTGATATTCTTGCAACACACGTTGGTGCCGGGCAACCTTCAGGACATGGTGTCGGGGTGCGTGTTGCAGATAAACCTTTGCATAATGAAACTCAGGAGCAAAGCGTACAGATCAGTGGTTCAGTGCAAGCTGGCTGGGACGTTGAGCTGTATCATAATGGCCTGTTAGTCGCACAGCAGCTTCAGATCCAAACGGGTCGCTATGATTTTGACCGTATTCCTCTGTATTTTGGTAGCAATCAGTTTGAGTTGGTCAAATATGGTCCTCAGGGGCAAGTAGAGCGCGAACAGCGCAGCTATTTTGTAGAAGGCACAGGGCTGGATAGTGGCCAGGGCTATTTTGATGTGTCAGTAACAGATGTGGGCGGCTCGGTGTTTAACAATGACTGGGCACCAACGTCTCGTTCAGGTTGGCAGTTCGACGGTCGTTACGATTTTGGTATTTCCGATGATATCTCGGTATATGCGGGTATCTCACAGGCTTTAACGAATGAGTCGGTGACAGAGCGTATCCTGACGGCAGGTGGTACGCTGAGCCTGTGGAAAAAAATGCTGCTAAATCTGGATTTATCTCACGACAGTGACGCTCAATATCAGGCTCAACTCAGCGCCAGAACTGAGTGGGCGGGGCAGGCCATCAGCACCAGCTGGCAAACACAACGGCGGCGGCTCACAGGCGTGCAAGCGAGTGAAGAATACCGCCACAGTCAGGGCCTGAATATGGTGATGTCGGGTACGGTGAATGTACTCGACAAGCCGCTTTCCTATCAAAATCAGATACAGTGGAATCGCACCGATCAGGGCAGCGAATACACAGTATTGACCAATCGGGTGGGCATGTCGTTTGGCCGTGTGAACGTCAGTAATCAGCTGCAACGGCAATCCAGCAGTTCTGCAATGGACCATACAACCGCTGGTCAGCTGCGATTTCAAACCCGTTTAGGTCGCGTCTTTGGCCGACTGATTTTAGACTATGACTTGCATCCATACAGCGAGCTAACGGCCTATGAAACAAGGTTTTACCGTAGCCTGAACGAGCAGTTTAACGTTGAGTTGAGCTTTCGGGAAACGCTTGATACCGACTACCAAAAGAGTGAATTAGGATTGAACTGGCTGGGTGATAAAATACGCCTTAACAGCCAGGTGAGCTACGACAGTGATGATGAATGGGCGCTGGGAGTCAATGGCCAGTTCAGTTTCGGGTATCACAATGAGAGCGAGCAATTGCTGATCAGCCAGCGGCGACTGGCGAGCAATGGGGCTGTATTGGTTAAGGTCTATCTGGATCATAATGCCAATGGGGTATTTGATGCGGATGACGAAGTGGTGCCTGATGTGCGGATCCGGGCGTTGCAAAATTATATGCAGGGCAAAACCGATGAACAGGGGCTGGTTTTGCTCAGTGGTATGCCTGTTAACCAAAAAACAGACATGGTGATTGATACTCAGAGTCTTGAAATGCCTTTTGTTGTTCCCGCAAGTGAAGGGGTTGCAATCACGCCACGGCGAGGCTTTGTCGAGTATCTTGAATTTCCCCTGGTGAACACCAGCGAAATAGAAGGGGTTGTGTACCAACAAACGGACACCGATAATGCGCCACTGCCTTATGCAGAAGTAACTCTGATTGATGAGCATGGACAGGAGGCTGCCAGAACAGAGGCGGCATACGATGGGTACTATGTATTTACGGGTGTTAAGCCTGGCCGCTATCAGGCAAAAGTGACAAGTGCTGCAAGGCGTGGCCTGACACATAGCGATCAGGTTGAGGTGGTCCTGTCCGAGCAGGGAGATGTGCTGGTGGAAGTCGATTTGCAGTTGGCACCACAGTCGACTAAAGCCGTCACAGTTCTTTCTGCCGGGCGTTTTACGTCACTGGCAGTCTTAAAAACTTATGCGCTGTTGCTCCGTCAACGTCATAGCAGTTTGGTACCAGAGCCTCCATTCTATGTTTTTGATGATAAAGCCAAATCCTATGTGTTGGGGATCGCGTTCATTTACCAGGGCGCAGATACCACACAACTGCAGCAACGTTGCGAGTCATTGCAAAGCGCTGGCGTTCCCTGTCAGCTTGAAGACACAGAACTGAAGTTATAAGAGGAGTGAGCGATGAAGTTATATTCTTATCTGGTATGGCCCTTGCTGGTTGTGCTCAGTGGCTGTGCCAGTACAGGCCAGGATGAGCAGCGCCTTGCCCAACTTGAGCAGCAACTGGCTCAGTTGCATACCGATGTTGAACAAATAAAGCGCAGTGTCGAGCAGTGGCAGCAGGTTGCGCCTCAGGTCAGTGAATTGCTAAGTATTGAGCAGGAGCTGAATTTACTGACGACACAGTTACAGCTGGCACTGGCACCTGCAACTCAGCCCTCCGGGGATGTTATGGTTGCAAAAGTGGCAAAGTCTCCCGATATTGTTGAACAACCCCAGAGCAACCATGGCGGTCTTGCTGTGCAGTCTGCACCTGGTGAAAACAAGGAAGCGACGAAAGCGACGCGCGATGTGAAACCTAAGTTACCTGCAAAAACGGACAAAGCAGAGTTTGCAGTTCAGCTGGCATCAACCAGGAAGCAAAGTCAGCTAAAAACGGTTCATCAGCGGCTGATCAAAAGTTATCCGCCGTTACAGGAACAGCCGGTAAACGTTGAGAAAGTCGAAATTCGTGGCCAAAGATACTTTCGGTTGAAACTTGGCGCGTTTGAAAATAAAGCGCAAGGTCAGGCATTGTGCAACAAGTTAAAGCCATTTCATCCACAGTGTCTGCTGAGTCATTACACTGACAATCCAATCACGTTATAGTGGCTATTCTCAGCATTGTGGATCGCTTTTTGCATTTGTTTCGACAAATAGAAAGAGGTGATCATTATGCAACTTCCTGCTGTGATAGCTGCACTGGCCCTGTCGGTGCTGCTCAGTGGCTGCGCCGGAATCATGAAGACGCAGCAACAAAAGAAGGTGGAACAAGCGCCACCCTTGCCGACATTGCATCAATACATGGGGCAACTTGCTGCCGCTTTGGGGGAGCATAGTCGCCCATTGAAGCCCGGCGCCACGGTTGCCGTCACGAGTTTTTATCTTGCGGATAAACTTGGCAATGCCGTAGCAAGCAATCAGGGCAGTGGTCTCAGTACTCAGGTTCAGGAAAGCTTGATCAGTTATGTGACGCAAATGGGCCTGGAAGTGGTGGAGTTTCGGCTCCAGCGCACTTTAACTTTGTCGGATAGTGCCGATAACTTATTAAACCGTGATATTGCCCTGCTGCGCGAGCGTCATAAATTTGACCTGGCTTTGACGGGTACCATCAGCGAAAGCCACGACCATTACACGATCAATGCCAGATTGATCACTATGCTTGATAGTCGCACTGCATCCGCTGCGACCATATCTGTGCCCAAAGCAGTTTTGTGGGGCAATGAAAAAGCCCAAATGCGAGATGGCAAGTTGCATCGCGGACAGTATTAGTGGAGACAAAGATGAAAAAATCTGTGATAGCGCTTATGTTACCAACCCTGTCCCTGTTTGGGTGCGCACAACTGGGTATGACAAAGCATCAGGAAACGACGTCAGCGCCAGGTCAGTTCAATGCGTCGGAGCAGTTTCAGGCCCATCCCAGAGGCGTGCAACAAATGACTGTCTCGCAGCGCATGGCGGCTAAAAATGTGACTCATTATGTGCAGAAGCTGATGCAGGACATGGTGAGCAATGTTAAATACATTAATGATCAGACGCCGGTAGCCGTATCCAGCTTTGTCTTTCTGGATGAAGACTTTAACCATGCTACGTTATTGGGCAACCAGATTGCCGAAAGCTTTATTCATGAGCTGCACAACTTTGGTGTGCCAGTGATCGACTTTAAGACGACGGACTTCATGCGGGTTACCAAACACGGCGACTTTATTTTTAGTCGCGACTTTTTGGAGTTGTCTGATGAGCTGCCGTTCAAATATGTTCTGGCCGGCACCTTATCTAACCATCAGGGCGGGATCTTAGTCAATGCCCGCATTGTTGGAATGCAAAGTAAGGTCGTGGTCGGCACTGCACAAGGGTTCCTGCCTCAGGCTGTCGTGAATGCGCTGAGAGATGGCGCGATCCATGAAGGGATCCGGTTACAACGAGCGGGTGAGTGATCATGAAAACACACATTCTGAGCGGGTTAACGGTGTCGATGTTGCTGTTAAGTGGCTGTCAGATGATGGGCTCACAGCCAGCCCCGCAGACAGTGACCACAACACCTATGGCACCTAAAGTGGCCAAATTTCGTGAAATAGAAGTGCTGTATGAAGCATTGGAGGAGCAGGCGCCAGACGCCGAGCACCCTGTTGATCCTGGATTTGTGAGCGAACGTCATCGAAAACAGGTGGCAAACTATGCCTCTCAGATAGCGCTGGAGTTGTCTGATTCATTACTGGGGGTTCACCCCCATTCTGTGGCTGTCACCAGCTTTGTCAGCTTTGACGATACGCTCAGAAGCAGCAATCAGCTGGGTAATCAACTGGCTGAAAACCTGATACACGCATTTCAAAAACTGGGCTATGCAGCCCTTGATTTCAAATTACAGCAACAGATCCAGGTGACCCGCAGTGGAGATTTCTTATTTTCTCGGGACAGCAGAGCCTTACCCGGTAAACCGGATCCGAGTCATGTGTTGTCCGGTACTATGATCTATCGGGATCGGGGTGTAGAAGTCAATGCACGGTTACTGGACTTTGAAAGCCGGCTGGTGGTTGCCAGCTGTATGGTAACTATTCCGTATTTCGTCTTAGATCCCGGTGCAACCGCATCACGTTGATCGTTGAGCGGCAAAGTGCGGCTCTTTGCCTTTGCCGTTTCTCTACCCAATCGAATACATCATTTAAATTTTATTAAGAATCAATCGGTTGACCAATTGCCCGAAAACGCTTAGTATTTTCGTCAGCGACACGGCCTCTTAGTTAAATGGATATAACAGTCCCCTCCTAAGGGATAGTTGCAGGTTCGATTCCTGCAGGGGCCGCCAGCGTTTTTCTCTTATAAATCAATTCTGATATAGCAATCACCCCTCAGTAGAAGCGACCAAAAATGGTATAGGTAACCCAAATTATTGGTGGGTTAATCTTACCGTATTTTGTCGAAGCAGAGCGCTTACAGCGCAAAGTCTTCCTGTTTCTGTACCATGACTTCGACTAAATCATTGATCTGGATATTATTCAGCGGCCGCTCTGAGATGTTTTCTGCAATGGCATTTTGCGCATTGACCTGAATGATACGCACCTGGTTGAGGGTTTTGATGCTTTGTGGGAAAAACTGATTGGTCGTGCCCTGCATATCTCGTCGATGAGAAATGGTGAGCAGCTGTCCTGCTTCAATGCCGTGATTACGGCCAAGATTTATCACTAACTTGCCTTGCTCGCGATGTAATATTTTACCTCTGCTGGGCAAGCATGACAGTGCAGAGTCCAGATCCTGGGCCACGCTGTTAAAGACGCTCTGGATCTGCTTGGCATAGTTGGTACGCCAAAAGGTATCGCTGTAGACATCAACAATCTTGGTTTTTTCAAAAGGCCAGACGCCGCTGACGGCGTAGTGTTTCTGCCAGACCTTGTCGCGGGTCAGGGCATCAAATGCAACAAAGTCGATTTTAAAGCTGCGCACATATTCTTCATCCTGCCAGAATGCGTAGTCATCGTTGGTTTTATCTCCCGCTGCAATGTCGGTGATCTGGCTCATTAGTACATACTGACTGTTGCTTAACATGGTCAGAGAGTCAATCAGCTGCCCATCATATTCAAAACGTTGGGTAAAAAACGGCCGAGCATTGATCGCATGATCCAGGTATGGGATCGGCTTAACGGTGAGGTTGCGCTGTGCCAGTGTATGATAAAGCCGCTCACTGCTGGCTTTTGCGATGTCAAAAATTTGACCCAGTCTGGCCTGATGAGGCTGGATCAGCTGGCTTTGTGTAATGGTTACTTGTTTTGCAATCGCCGCTTGTGCGCACTGCTCCAGCTTGGGGAAAATATCCAGATGCAAAGTGACACTGACGATCCCATCTTGCTTTTGTTCGGAAACGAGGTTGATCTGCTGGATCTCACCATGGCTCTTTATCTTGATTTGATCTTGCGTCAATACCCCATCGGCCAGTGTGGTAACACTAGATACCGTGGCGCCCGAGAAGATTAACGCCTGAGTAATGGCGTCCTGCACGGCTTCCTGACGAGCTTCGGCCAGATCTTCTGTGTGTGCATTGGCGTAGCCCGTGACCTCAAACCACTCTGCGCTGGCCCCAAAACTGGCGGTAGCCAGTAACACACTCATAATACGCGACAATTTCATGACTTTATTACCGAACTTTAAGCAAATCTCTAACTTAGCACAGCAAGTCCTGTGCCAAAGGTATTGGCAAGGTTTGTGCATAAAGATTTGTTACTTGATGATATGGCAAATGTGCCACACAGAGGAGTTACCCTATGAATCAGTTTAGAGCGCTTTGGCGTCAGCGGGTAGTCAACCTGCTCAAATCCTGTGCTGTTGTTACGGCTGCGGCACTGGGTCTGGCGGGATGTAGCTCTATCATAGACAAGCATGTTGAATACAGCTATGTGAAACCCGACTCTTATCCCGTGCTCAAGGCGGTTGGTTATGCTCCGCTGAGCTCTCAGCCGGGCAGCAGTGACAGTGAAAAAATGCTGATGGCCATTAAGGTCTCTAAGCTTGAAGCTTACCGAGAGCTTGCAGAGCAGGTGTATGGTCACCGATTGAGTGCCAGCACCACAGTACAGGGCGCAGTGGCGCAGAATGATGGGTTACGCAGCCAGGTGCAGGGTCTGATCCGAGGCGCCAAAGTCATGAAAAGCTATGCGGTGGGAGACATCTACACCACGGAACTGGAGCTTGATATGAAGCGGGTTTACGATTTGTATATTGGTGAGGTTAAACCACGTAAAGTGGAGCGTGTCACTTATTACTGAGCCAGGCCTGTCGGGTCAGGTCGGCCAATTATGCCCTTTGCTTTCAATGTGCCTTCAATTTATACTGTTTAAATATACACATCACCTCTGAATATCAGAGGTGTATTTCAAGGTAAATGGAGGCTGGTCTGTGCTGGACCCAAGAACTGAAGCTCAAAAGGTGCTTAAACGGCTGTGGAGTGATAACCAGTTTCCGGTTGATCCTGTGACTATCTGCAAGTCACTTGGGCTTGACGTCGTGGAGATGGCGCTACCAGAAAAAGTATCTGGGGCGTTGATCAAAGAAGCCGGAACGGATCCCGTGATTGTGCTGCATCAGGACGATCATTTAAATCGAAAGCGATTTAGCTGTGCTCATGAGCTTGGGCACTATATTTCCCGTATTGAATCTGACAACACGGATAAAGAATACGAGTACATTGATCTCAGAGGTCCAAGTGCGTCGACCGGCGAAGACGAAGAAGAAGTGTTTGCCAATCAGTTTGCGGCAAACTTACTCATGCCCAATGAAGAAGTGAAAAAGCTCCATCGCAAGAAAGTCGCCCACTTTGAAATGGCGATCCATTTTGGTGTGTCCGTTGAAGCCCTCAAATATAAGCTAAATGCACTGGACTTGCTGTAATGACACAGAGCAGGGAAGAGCAAAAAGCAGAGCATTCATCGCTTGCTGCGCAGATCAAACACAACTTCAAAGAAAATAAGTTTACCAATGTTGATCCCATGCAGGCGCAAAAGGTCAAAGATGCCGAATCTGACCGGGATTTAAAGCAAAAATATGCATGGTGGTTTATTGGTATTCTGGTTGTTCAGCTGTTGATTATGAATGTGGTACTCGTACTGGTGGGTCTGGAAAAGCTGCAATTTGAAGAGTGGACACTTAATTTATATATGACAGGTACATTGGCTGAGGTATTCGGTGTTATCTTGGTGATCACCAAGAACTTGTTTCCCACTAAGCCTTAGCTGACTAAGCCTGATTACAAAGCGGACTATCAGGCTTTAAGGTTCTTAACTAACTCACCCATATTTGAAACAACACTGCCATCTTGCCCATAGGTCATAGAGGTCGGTGCACCAATCAAAATATCTTTGAGTTCACGCACTGTGAGTTGTGCCTGGTGTGCTGCCTGTGCGTTAACGTCATTTTGTTTCTTGCAGCGATACAGTAGGTCTTTAACTTGCTCGGTTAACGGGGTGATCTCATCATTGCTGAAGGTGCTTTGCGGGTACTTGGACAGGTCTTTATCCAGCTTTTGAAGCTGGTTGAGTGTATTGAGCTTAGTGCGTGCAATCTCTTTGAGGTTGTCGCCATTGCGAGAGGCAAGCGCCTCTAATTCATCGTCCAGAAGCTGGGTCAGAGCTTCCAGAAGATTAATTTGCGCTGTTAGCTGATGGGCACACAGTGCCGTTTGGTCGTCCACTTATACTCTATCCAAATAAATCGAACTCAAAGGCGGCAATATTTTTTGCCAGCTTTTCACTATCCACCTGATATTTGCCTTCAGCAATGGCTTTTTTCAGCTCTTCGACTTTCTTACTGTCGAAGGAGGGCGCCTGTTGCGCTTTTTCCTGAAGCCCTTTCAGTTGCTGTGCTTGTGGTGTCAGGCTTACTGAATCCGCTGCAGCTTTGGCCTGAGCTTGCGGTTTAGCAGCGGTATTACTTGCTTCATTTCTTTGTAATTCAGCACGTTGTTGCTTTGCATTTGTTGCAACATTGTTCGGCTGATTTTGACCGTTAATGTTGTTTACCATGATGATGACCCGTTAGTTAAATTGCTTCAGCCTTTATATCGGCAAGCCATTCGCTTACTTTAGCAAAAAAATCAGATTTTGACTGCTACTGAATCAACATCTTTCACCCGTGCAAGCACCGTTTTACCTGACCTCGCATTTTTGACCCGGATTTGCTCTCCTAAGTTCCCATCCTGCAAGGCAATACCACTTGTTTTAATCATTAGTGTGCCATCACTGGCCAGAATTGTCACGTTATCCCCCTTGCAAATCATGCAAATCTGAAACATGCTGATTGGCTTGCCTTGTTGAATACGGCGTTTGGTTTTGCTGCCAATGAGTAGCGATATGTTGTCGATATTAGCCGCTCGGACAAAGTGTTTGGGGCGCATTTCGATTGTTAAATCATCTGCAGTTAACAGGACGCCCTTGTCCAGCATCCGGGTGCTGACTATCACAGGTAACAGTGTTTCGATTTTTACATGAACAAACTGAACCCAGGATTCAAGGTCTTCGCAGCGCACCATCACAGTAACCTGGCGATTAAAAGGCGGGCTGGACTTACTGCTGACTTGCAAGGGTCGCTGACACTGACGCTGAGACAAGCGAGTATCTAATGGCAAAGCTGACACCTGCTGTTGCTCTTCTGCCTGGGTTGGGGCAGGGAGCTGTTCCGAGATGAAATCTATTGCTATTTTTTCAATATCTTTTGACTCATAGGTTTGACCATAAGCAAATGACGTGGCTAAAAAATATGCCACTATGGGAAAGAAATAAGCGGATAATGTAATTTTTAACAAACTCATGATGTTTCGACTATGCTTATGGGGTGAAACAAGGTATAAAGATTTTGCGTGATTTGCCTCACCGCTTCAAGGGCGACTTTGAATGGTAGAGTACAAGCAAACATTGTTCCGATAAGCAGTTTTATAGCAGGAGAATGACATGGCAGGTATTTTGGACTCAGTAAACCAACGAACGCAGTTGGTGGGTCAAAACCGACTTGAACTTTTACTATTTCGCCTCAGAGGGCGTCAACGCTTTGGGATCAATGTATTCAAAGTAAGAGAAGTGCTTCAGTGTCCACCCCTAACGGCGATGCCTAAATCTAACGCCTTTATCAGAGGGGTAGCACATATTCGTGGGCAAACGATTTCCGTTATTGACATGTCCCTGGCTGTCGGCGGACCACCCATCGAAAATATTAAAGACTGCTTTATTATCATTGCCGAGTATAACCGCTCAGTGCAGGGCTTTTTGGTGGGTGCGGTTGAGCGCATAGTGAATATGAACTGGGAAAAAATCATGCCTCCGCCTTCAGGTGCAGGTCGCTATTCCTATTTGACCGCGGTAACAGAGATCGAAAATGAGCTGGTCGAGATCCTCGACGTAGAAAAGATCCTCAATGAGATCTGCCCAATCAATACAGAGGTGAGTCAGGAAATTGTCGCTGACGGTGAAATGCAGCGTGACCTCGGTGAGCGTATTGTCTTTATCGCCGATGACTCTGCGGTTGCCCGTAATCAGGTTAAGCGTGCGCTTGAGCCGCTTGGTGTGCAAACTGAACTGGCCAAAAATGGTAAAGAAGCGCTACTTCGCCTAAAAGAAATCGCGGAAATGGATTGTCAGAATGATGTCACTGAGCGTGTAGGCCTGCTGATCTCAGATGTTGAAATGCCAGAAATGGACGGCTACACACTCACCGCCGAGATAAAAGCAGATCCTAAGCTGGCGCCTTTGCACGTTATTTTACATACTTCATTGAGTGGCGTCTTTAATCACGCAATGATCGAAAAGGTCGGTGCTGATGATTTTATTGCTAAATTTAACCCCGATGAATTGGCAACAGCCGTGAAAAAATGGGTTCATTGCGATTAATTAGTGGCGGTAATACTTTGGAAAATAAACACTTAGAACAAAGCGAGTATGATCAATTTCGCACTTTCTTAGAGCAACAGTGCGGTATTGTGCTGGGTGATAACAAGTTATACCTGGTGAAAAGCCGACTTGCGCCTCTTATGTCTCGTTTTGGCGTTGACTCTTTGTCTGCTTTGGTGAGCAAGACATTGAGTCCACATGAGCGGCAATTGCGTGCCGCCGTAGTTGATGCGATGACTACCAATGAAACCTTGTGGTTTCGGGATCAGTATCCATTCGAACTACTCAAGACCAAGATCTTTCCGGAATTTAAAGATCTGCGCCGACCTGTTAAAATCTGGTCAGCAGCAAGCTCGTCAGGTCAGGAGCCCTATTCTATTGCGATGTCCGCCAATGAATATCAAACGTCAAGCCCAGGTGCATTGAAGATGGGCGCACAGATCGTTGGTACAGATATTTCAAACACTATGCTGGATATGTGTAAGAATGCAGAGTATGACGCGCTGGCGTTGGCACGGGGCTTGTCGCCAGAACGTAAAAAGAAGTTTTTTACCGACAGCGGCAATGGCATGGCGAAAGTAAACGAGCCCATTCGCAGAATGGTTAATTTCAGGCATCTAAACTTATTAGACTCTTATGCCTTATTAGGTAAATTTGATGTCATTTTTTGCCGTAACGTGCTCATCTACTTTTCACCGGATGTGAAAGCCAAGATAATTAGCCAGTTTGCACAGGCGCTTAACCCGAAGGGATACCTGTTTCTTGGTGCATCTGAGTCTATGGCGGGTCTGAACAATGACTTTGACATGCTGCGCTGTAATCCCGGTATCATATATCAGAAAAAAGCTTAGTATTTGTTCAGGCCGCAATTCGCGGCCTGATTACTCTGTGCCCCACAACTTTGTAGCAGGAGCTGCTCAGGCTTAACCCATCTCGGTAAGCACACAAATAACGAGCACTACCTCATATCAATCGTGAAACGCCTCGCCACCTGGACAGGTGGCTTTACGATAATTTCATGTAACCTATCAGCCACCGCTATTTTTAATTACTAATTGAATGATTTGCTTGACCTCAACCTAGGTTGGGGGTTTATCTTTTATAGGTAAAGTTTTAACATTAAGTTAACTTGAAGGACGAAGGAAAGAGTATGACCATCCAAGACTACATTCAGTCATTACAGCTGACACACAATCAGGTTTCGCTTGAGCAGCTCGCAGAATTTCAAACTAAGCATCTTGATTTGTATAGCTTTTCTAGCATTAATGCGATGGGCGAAGAGATTTTGTCTCTGGATGTGGAGGCACTGTTAACGCGATTAATTGAAAATAAGCAGGGAGGTTACTGCTTTGAACACAATAAACTGGCTTATCTGGCCCTTGCTGAGCTGGGGTATGAAGTGCAGCCTCTGCTGGCAAGAGTGTTGGTGAACGGTCTAGAAGACAACCCCAGAACCCATCGCATCACCTTGGTCCACCTTGGAGAAGAGAGCTATCTGGTTGATGTCGGCTTTGGTTCCAAGTCACTCAGTGCGCCACTGCCAGTGTCAAAGTCTGGTTATGTTGACGTAGAGAGCTATCGCTACAAAATTATCCGATCGGCAGATACCATCCGTGTCGAAATTGTGCATCCGGAAGAAGTGAGCCTTTACAGCGCAGATTTAAGCAGGGTGACTGAAAAAGACTTTGAGGTTGTACACTACTACAGCCATCAGCACCCGGAATCGTATTTTGCGAATAACCTTGTGCTGGCACGCATTACCAATGGCAAACGGTACACGCTACGCAATTTACTTTATGGTGAGTTACATGAAGCCAGTCAGATCAGCACACACATTGACGTAACGTCTGCGTCACAGCTGCAGTCGATACTGCAACAAAAATTTTTGTTGCACATCGATATGGCGAAAGCCGAGCATCTATACACATTGGCACAAGATAAAATGGTCGGTTAAATCGGCTTGCAGGCTGCGACACGCACAAGTGTCGCAGGCCTGTACAAAAAATTAGTGGTTAAAGTGGACCAGTAACTTTCTTAACAGATCAGCCAGCTGAGTGCGCTCTTCAGGCGCAAGTGGCGAAAGCAGTTCTTCGCCTTTGGCTACATGTTCCGAAATCACTTCATCAATCAGTGTTAACCCCTGCTCTGTAATAGCGACCATGACGCCACGCCTGTCGTTGGGGTCGGGGTTCCGGGTGACTAAGCCTTTATTTTCCAGTTTATCGATACGGTTAGTCATGGAGCCCGAAGTTAGCATCAGTGTTTGCAGCAGTTGATTGGGGGTTAATGTGTAGGGCTTACCTGAACGTCGCAATGTAGCAAGTACGTCGAATTCACCGCCATTGAGTCCAAAGCGGCTGAATACTGTATGGAGTTCCTTACTAAAAATAGCATCTGTTCTAATCAAACGGCCCATGACGGCCATGGGAGCAGGGTCTATATCTGGCCTTTCTTTATGCCACTGCGCCAGCACAGTATCGACTAAATCTTGTTTTTGCATAACCTGTACACATCGTTTTTTGAAACCATAAAAATACGTGGAAAGAAACTTGAAAGCAAGAATATCTGTTTGCATAGTCTCTATATGAAGGTAAGTCTTGTTGAACAAGCTGGTTTTGGATTTATTGCCATGGTTATACGAATGTTTCCTGGCATTATTAGATGGGTAAATTGTTAAACCTGTAGTCTTTAGGAGCCTCAGGGCACCTTCAGTACGCATGATCGAGCCTCTCAAGAAACAAAGTGATAGAGAGGCTCACTTTGTTTTACATCATATTAGCTTGAGAGGCTTTGTCCATCACCTTTAGAGAGATATTGTTATTGAAGTGGTGGCCGACAATTCGTCTTACGGGAAGCTGCTTACTTCTTACAAAATCTATGAATGCTCCGGTATGGGCGGGCAGCACCTTTGTTAGCGTATTGTCAAATGGGATCTGCAGGAAATCGGCTTGATATATGAGGCCGCTTTCGTTGAAAAAAGCAAAGCTCTGTCGTTTCGAATGCGCATTTTCCAGCACGTAAAAACTGACCCCATCAACCGATTGTTCGTGCTCTATCGTGTGAAATTTGAACGTATGTATCTGGTCTGAAAAAGGAGGGTATTCTTTTATTGCTTCGATGGTGTATGCATCGGCACGGATCAAGGCGCCGATCTTGGCATAAGATCCCAGACCTGCAATGTGGTCACCATGTGGATGGGTGACATAAACAGAAGTAATTTTTTTATTCGGAAATTTTTCAGTAATATGCTGAATGGTTTTTTCAGACTGCTCAGAACTGGTTGGTGCACCAAATACCTGAACTTCATTGTTGTTGGTTCTAAACAGTATGTTGCGCCATGCTCCTGAGTCAGTCAGGAGAAACAAGTTAGGTGCAATTTCCTCAGAAACTAAAACTTTATCATTTTTAGGGATTATCGGGCCATAACCAATCGGCACTTTAAGATGTTCTGGCGCGATTTTCTCAATCACTTCAAAATTTTCCATATGCTTAATAAAGGTAGGTTTGGTATCACCGTTGTAATATTTCATCACGGAGCGGGCAAAAGTTAATCCATGAACACTTTGGTAATCGTCATAGGTATACAGCCGTTGTTTAGTTTTATTATGAATGGATATCAGCCTCAGTGGCGTGTTATTGAAGGTGTACTCTATGACAGAACCACTTTCTTGATTATGTGTCAGCTTAGTAAGTCCGAGGCGAGTATTTGAAGAGATGAATACGCTATTTTTTATGTTGTTCTCGCTAAGCAGCTGACGTACAGCAAGAAAATCAATGTTCATCAGGTAGAGGTTTTTTAGCCGCTCAAATGAATTTAAGCTTTGCTTTACCACCCGCTTACCATAGAAGGCCCCATTTCTTGAATATCTGAAGCTATGAGTATCGTTTTGGAAGTGAACTTCGTCACTTTCCATTCCGCCAGTGAAGTAATGTGTTACGTTTTCGGTATAGTGTTTTCTATCCAGATCAAATTGCGTTACTTTGAAAGCTGTATATCTACTAGGTGCCTTATAGTCCCATGAATCGTAGGGATCACTTCGACCTAGATATCGCTGAGTCAGAGAAAAGGCTTTTATATTTGAGGTGTTTTGGTAGTGAGCATTGAGTTGCGCCATGAACTTCTCAACCTCTGACGCTTGGGTTGAAATGCTGTTAAGCAGCACCAGGCTTAATAACGTAATTTTCACGGTATAATATGCCAAGCATAACTTCATTGATGCTTCCTTTATCAGTAATGGAGAGAGTATTAACTTAACTAACAGCTTGGCCTTTGGCATGTAAACTTTTGTAAAACCCTGATTTCGAGTACTACCCATCTGCTTGAGTTGAGAGTTGTAGTTGCTTTAGCTGCGAATAACCTGATTAGTAGCAAGCAGAAGAAGCAAGTTAAACTACAGCGCATCTATGTATCACGAAGGCTTAAACCCAGAGTTGGCCTGTTTATCACCCAATCAGTATTAGATATGGTCACTTAAACTTAAAAGTGGCGTGTCTGTGGTAGCTTTTATCACGTCAGAAAACCCTTTAAACTGCCGCATACTCGTTTGTCACGCATATCATGCAGTAAACTCATGTGATTTAAGATGGCTAAACCCAACAAAAAAGGCCCCACTAAAACCGTCGACATCTATTGTGCAAAATGCAAAGCACCGCTATACAAATATCGCAAGGGCGGTAAAGGGGCACTCGTAAAATGTTTTAAAGAGCGGATCGTGACGGATTTTACCGCTCAAGAGGGCACCTGTCCTGGCTGTGGCACTGTATTCGCCCGGGACTCCCTGATCAGAGGCACGCCAGCGTATAAAATAATAGGGGGAAAGGTGCGGGTGAAGTAGCGGTAATGGCTACATAGCCTAGCCTGACCACGACAGAAAGAAGGTTATATCCACCAACCTGTGATCCTGCTTGCGGCTACAGGTGTCATCGCAGAGGTCGTTGGCCGCTGGTGCGTTTTCACAACCGGCCGTTCTGTATGGCACAACGAAAAAGAACTATCCCATTAGTGCTGCTAATACCTGTATCTTCAGCCAGAAGACGAATAACAGGGGCTTGCCAGGCTGAAGTTGACCAACCATTTTTAATGGGCAATATAGCCCAGATTTGCTCTACCTGAGTGTCTTGGCTCGGCTAAGTACGGGCGTTAGTCGTGCAAACAACCAGTTAAGAGGACCAGACTGGTCGCCTGGTAAATGTGGTACAAGTAACAAACGAACAAACTTTTTATATAGCCAGTACACTGAGGAAAAGCAGACTTAAGATAGGCGTCATAGGTACGAGCCCGATTGGCTAATGGACTAAACAGCGAACCCATTTAAATATCATGAAGTGTCATCACGGTGATCGACACTTTGTTGACATTTTATGTGTCAGAGTGAGCCTAATCGACCGACAGGGTGACTAAACGATGGAACAACGCACCATTTTCCTTCTTTGTGCGTCATTTACTTCACCCGTGCCAGCCAAAGCGCAATCTGAGGTCATGCAGGTGTCACTCTATATTGCCGGGCTGCCCGCTGGGTTCACACCATCAACAGGCTAGCCAAAATGTGTATCAGGCCTATCAGATAGAGCGCGGAGTAAAGTCTTATGGAGTGAGCATCAATGGTGTACGCGTTTAACAATAGCTGGTTATTATCCTTTGGTGCGGATTACGAAATGTATGCCTCAAAAGTGACAGATAGCCCGTTAATGAAAGCCGGTCGCGACACAGAAGTCGAGGCTGGTCTTGGTGTGGTGTATCGCTTTTAATCAATAACCGGAGTTGAATAAGGTGTTGCGAATACTAATAGCAGAAGACCATCTGGATATAGCAGAGAACATTGGTGATTTTTTAACAGCCAAGGGGCATCAGGTGGATTATGCTTATGATGGTGTAATGGCAGTGAGTTTAGCGCAAGATCAAACGTTTGATGCCATTATTATGGATATTAAAATGCCCAAACTGGATGGCTTAAAAGCAACCAGGCAAATAAGAGAGGGGGCGCAGCCATCGGTTCCTATTTTAATGCTGACGGCCAAAGACCGTTTGGATGATAAGCTGGTGGGCTTTGATTCAGGGGCGGACGACTATATCTTAAAACCTTTTGCCATTTCTGAACTTTATGCCCGCCTGGTCGCTCATACTCGTAAAGCACAAAATGACTACCATCATGTGACGCGATTAAACGGTCTTGAATTGAATAAGCAAAATAAAATAGCCAGTTTTAATGGGGCGCCACTTCAGTTAAACCCGACCACCTTTAAAATTTTAACCTTGCTGTGTAAGCAGTATCCTAATCTGGTGAATAAGTCTGAGCTGGAGTTCCAACTCTGGGCGGATGCATTGCCAGAAAATGACTTACTGAGAAGTCATATCTACAACCTGCGAAAGTCGCTGTCGGGGTGTGCTGAGCACATTAAGATCCAGTCGAAACACGGCCAAGGGTATCAGCTTGTTTTTCTCTGACTGGCGTTCAAAGCTTTCTCTCTTTATCCGCACATTGAGCCTGAGTCAGCGTGTTAAAGGCACTTTTATCGTTAGTTTTTGCGTATTCTGTGGGCTTAGTTTGCTGGTGATCTTTGCTGCGACAAAAGGCACCGAAGATTATATTTTTGAAAAACAGCTTAGCAGGGCTGTAACGCAGTTCAGGCAGCGCTATGCTAACAGACATACCTTCTTGTTTCCCGAAGGGATGACGGCTTATGCCAGTTTTGCAGATATTCCGCCATCGCTGGCTATCTATATTGGCAAAAGAGCTCCCGGAATATATGAGCTTGAGCACCCGGGTGAGGAAGATTTCCACTATGCCATTGCCGTTATGCCGGACAACGTTTTGTACTATTTTATCTATGATGTGAATGACGTTGAGATTTCTGAAAGCTTAGAGCGTATGATGATGCAGATTATTTTTGCTAGTTTTACGCTGTTTATCTTGCTGTTTTTCTTGATTTTTCACCTCGTACTCAAACGCTCCATGGCACCTATGTTTACCTTGATTGAACAGGTGAAAAAAAATGGCGACGCACCCGGCGTGCGCTTTGTTAGTGACTACAAATATCAGGATGATGAAATTGGACTGCTTAACAAGACGTTGGTTGAGCATGCACAACGAATTGAGGCCTTTGTTCAGCGAGAGCGCGAGTTTACGAGTTTTGCCAGCCACGAGTTGCGTACGCCTGTTACGGTCATCAAAGGCGTGAACGAACTACTGAAACTACACTGCGAGACTAACCCAGATCTCACTAAACCTTTGGCCAGGCTGGATCGTGCCGTGAACAGTATGGAAGATATGATCACTGTGCTACTTGAATTGGCAAGAGAGGAAGGTGCAGGGGAGACAGAGCTGGCGACAATCGCCACGATAGTTCAGGAAATCATGCAGGCATTTCAAGATCAGGCTGAGAAAAACGGCAAAACTCTGTCACTGCATATGACATCCTACGCGAGTGAGACAATTTCACGTGTGAATGGTTTGATAGTCATGGGAAACCTGATCAGAAATGCGATTCAACATTCAACAGGCGCGGACATTGAGCTCTGTGTAACCGGCTGTACTTTTAGGGTAACTAATACACTACAAGCTGATCAGCAGCACAGCGTGGAGTTTTTCTCTGGGGTTGAGCAGGGTTATGGATTAGGGAAAATAATTGTTGAGCGCATTTGCCGTCAGCAAAACTGGCATTACACTCAGCGGGTAGAGGCGGGCAAGATCACCGCAGCAATCCGGTTTTTAAGCCATATTTAACGGAGCTTAAGCTAGCTCCACGAATTGAATCGCACTCACGACAAGGAGTGCGATTAGCAACGGGTTGTTTGAGCCAGAAACTCCAGTTATTACATTATCATGGAATATACTGGCCCGGATTTGTTCTGTCTTGTAGAGGGTTATTTTTCAAAAAAGCCTAATTCGGTATTTTCGTATGTTTCAATTTTGCTCTCTATGACTTTACCTGTTTCTATTTCTTCTACCCAGACGGCAGAATAATCTGCGCCCAAAGTGCCTTTTACAACGTACCTGACGTCAGGGGCTGGTGTAAAAGTGAGGTCTCCCGTAATTTCATATACAGTGCCCGAGAGAGTTTGAACCGGGGCTGCATACACAGTTCTGCCCATAAGCGTTAAGGTAATAGGTTCAGAAGAGGGAACTGCGGTTGTGATATGAGAAGTAGTCAGGGAAAAACCTTGTCCATAAGTGGCTGAACGACTGGCTCCCAGACTGTTGTCGATCAGTTTGCCGTTGACTTTGTAGAGAAAAAACATGTCCGCTTTACTCGCCGAGTGCCGCTTATCTGTGCTTCCTATGGTGGACGTTGGGCCATTATAGTTGTCGGGGATAGGTGAGTGAGTAGTCGCACAGCCGCTGAGAATCAAAATTGAAAGAAGTAACCAAATCTGTTTCATAAAGTTTCCTTGTTGTTATGTAGATTATAGAGTTTCCTGTTAAAGGGTCGCACAACCTTAGTTTTAAAATCCAGTCATTATTTAACATGCAGGCATTTTTGTGAGTGCACTTGATTGAGGCTCAGTGAATATACAGGTATCCACATTCAGGCATATAGCAAAAGTTGGTACTGTAGCTTTGCGCTTATGGTTTTGAAAAGTGTATTTAATCTCAGATAAAAACGCATTTCGATGAGTCTTCAGAGCTTCGCAGCACCATTTTCAGGTTGAAAAATTTTCACAGCTTAAATGCTCGTACCTGTAGTTTACCTGTCTGACACCGCCTAAAGAGGTCATTCCTAATCATTTCAGGGGTAAAGTTGAATACAAATTGATCACTAAATTTACATTAAATATCAATATATATGTCATTTTTAACAGTTGACCAAAGGAAATGTTATAACAATTTCATCATATTCATGTTGCAATTGGACCGTTCCAGTTGTTACCGTTGTTAACAGTTTTACAACACAATACTGATATGTTTATCGCGGTAGATGACCTTGTTGTATTAGGTACAAGTAGTTAAACCACTTGTACGCTCTGTGTGTCAGAGTGGCTGTTTAAGTGCATTGTCAGTGACAAAAAAGTGATAATACAACAAGGAGAAGACATGAGTACCAAGCGTTTTAAACTATCGGCTATTTCTACGTTAATGCTGTCAGCAATGAGTTTGCCAGCGCTAGCACAATCCCCTGTTTTTCAAGGGCAAGTAGAAGATTCTAAACTGGAAATTAAGTCGACAAAGAGCGAAAAAAACCGCTACATCATTCGCTTCAATGAAGCACTGTCTGGCGGTAAAAACAGCTTTAATAATTTTATCGCGCTCAATTATCTGTTTACTGCGGGTGCCGAGCCTCTGTTCGCACTGAATGGTCAACAATCGATGGTCGCAGAGCTGGATGATTACAGTCTTGAAACACTGCGTAGCTTTTCATCTGTTGAGTCAATTGAAATAGACCCCAAGCGTTATATTTTGCCTCTGGCTAAATCTAACAATCAAATTATGCCATACGCACAGAGTACACCATATGGTATTACCATGGTGCAGGGTCATTTACTGCCTCAATCTAATACCTCTGCGAGAAAAGCCTGTGTGATCGACACCGGATATAATTTGGGTCACCCTGATTTACCTTACGGTAATGTAACGGGAATTGCGAATAACAGTGCCGTGGGACAGTGGAACAATGATGGTAACGGTCATGGCACGCACGTTGCCGGTACCATTGCAGCTGAGGATAATAACCAGGGCGTGATTGGTGTTTACCCAGGTATGGACCTGCATATTGTTAAAATCTTTAACGATAACGGGCAGTGGACCTATGCATCTGATCTGGTGAATGCAATCCAGCAATGTAAGGATGCAGGCGCGCATGTTGTTAATATGAGCCTGGGTGGGGGCAATTACTCCAATAGCGAAAATACTGCCATGCAGAGCTTTGTGGATGGTGGCATGATGCTGGTGGCCGCAGCGGGTAATGATGGTAATAGCTCTAAGTCTTATCCGGCGTCCTATAATGCGGTTATTTCCGTAGCATCGGTAACATCGAGCGAAAGCCGATCTTCATTTTCTCAGTATAATGATCAGGTCGAGCTGGCAGGACCTGGTTCGAGTGTAAACTCGACTTATCCAACCAATACATACCGCAGTCTGAGTGGCACTTCAATGGCCTCACCTCATGTGGCCGGTGTGGCTGCTTTGGTATGGAGTCACAACACCCAATGTAATAACCAGGAGATCCGGGCAGCACTGAATGCGACTGCCAAAGACAAAGGTGCCGCGGGTCGAGATAATTACTATGGTCATGGTATCGTGCAGGCTAAAGCCGCATCGGATTATATCGGCGCAAACGGTTGTCAGGGTGGCGGCGACCCCGGTGGTGTGACACCGGTTAACGGTTCTTTGCCTAACCTTCAGGGTAACCAGGGTGGCTGGACGCACTATACCTGGGATATTCCTCAGGGCGTAAAAGAGATGAACCTGAGTATCACAGGTGGCGCAGGGGATGCAGATCTGTATGTGAGATACAATGCACAACCCGATGCAAACAACTACACCTGTCGCCCATGGAAAGATGGTAACGAGGAGCAGTGTTCATTTGCTAATCCAAGTGCAGGCGTTTGGCACATTAGCTTGTATGGGTACAACAGTTACAATGGTGTGACGTTGAATTATTCGTATAAGTAACCGACCATTTTGAAGTTTACCGATAGAACATAGAGGCGCTCGTTGAGCGCCTTTTTCAATGGCTTATATTATCGAGCCCACAGCAGGCCCCAGCGGGTTCCGTTCGCATGGGCATTGTAGCTACACCTTGCTGAGCCAGCAGAGGATGGACGGTATACGCCATGTGCCAGCCAACAGGCATGATGTCCTGGGTGGATATCGCGCTGCCAGCCGACAACATTGGTGTTGTTACGATCATCGCCGTCCCCATAATAGGTGCGACTTGGTGTAACAGTGCCGCTTGCATCATATATTGCACGGCAGCCTGGTAAAGGAGTGTCTTTTTGATGTGCCTGTTGATCTTCATATCCCCAGGTATAACGCACCATTTCTAACTCAGCCTGGCTCATTGAACTTTGATAGGCCGACTTACAGCCAGCGTAGTCGCAGGCGACTTGTTCACGAACATCTCTGAACGTACTTAATGGTCCTTGATACAGACCTGTAACGGCTGGATCGGTTGCGGTCACATCAGGTTGTGGGTTGTAATCGCTGATATACATCTTACCGCCTGGCTCTGATTTACTGTAAGTGCCAATCAGTGTCCAGCCACCTTCATCAGTGTCCATATCACAATATGCATCAAAACCTGCATGTGTACCAACGCCATCAGGATCTATGCTATAAACCCCGGACTGAGCGTCTGGATTTTCACTCAGGATCTGAGCACAGCTGACAGGAAGCACTTCAATCGCAGGTTGAGTCGTCAACGTAAAATCGCCGGAGTCATTATTTGGACCATACCAGGTACCCTGGTAGCCACCCTGTTCAGAGCCTTGACCCAGGAAGTAAAAACGTGCCCCGTCTTTTGCAATGCTAAACTGCACACGTTGTTTCAGGCCTGAGCCAATCTCAAAGGTGTTTGGATGTTCAAACTCACCCTGAATAAGGGAGGCTTCGGGTGCCTGAGCATCTGTTGCGTTGAATTTATTGGCGTGCATTTGCACCGTTAGCTGCTGGTGTTGCGCACCGCTGGTGGCCAATACACCATCTAACTGCGTGTCACGAACAAGTTCCCACTGTAAATCTGCAGCGGCTGAAAAAGAAAGGCTTACAAGTAGTAGAGTTTTTAATTTAGTCATGAATCCCACAATCCTTATTTTGGTTACACTGAACCGATTATGCCCAATCGATACAGGACGCAATAATACAATATTTTTAATGTCTGAAGTGTAAGCGGGTTGGGATTTATATCAATTAATGATTTTATTCATCACCAGTGCGCAATGGGGTAGGTGAGTACTTACTTTGCTTGGTTCCTTTTCCAATAATGCGTTATTCAATGTGTATGTTATCTGATGCCGAGCGTGTACTCTCCGCAGTCCAGTAAGTAGGAGCATGCAAAGCGCATAAACTCCCCAATGAATCCCGATCGCAGCATAAGGAAAAGCTAACAAAAGACATTGACAAAATTTTTTTGCATATATATCTTTATATAAAGTTTCTTTAGTTGATATATCTTTTTGTAAAGCTTGATTCGGGTGCAGTCTTTGGGCTGTCCTAAGGTAAAGGAATAAGGAGAAAGTCGTGAATATTAAACCCTGGATTTCAACAGCGAGTGTTGTTGCCACTTTGGTGGTAGGTAGTATTGCCCTTAAGGGGCACATGATCGAAGCACGTAATACCGAGTTTTCAGAGCAGGCCGCCACGGTAGAAGCAATGCGCGTAGAGACGGTGCCGTATCAGTCATACATAGATATCAGTGGCGTGATTAAAGCGCCCCAGACCATTAATCTGGTGAATGAGGTTGCGGGCAAAATCACCCGGCTGTACTTTAAATCGGGCGACTTGGTTAAAGCGGGTGAGCCCTTAGTTGAAATTGATCACGCAGAAGAGCTGGCTCAACTGGCCGAGGCCAGGGCGCGCGTCACGCTGCAGGAAAGTACACTGGTTCGATATCGCAACCTGCACGAGCGCAAAAAATTCAGCGACCAGCAGCTGGAAGAAGCCATCACGCAACTGGCTGAGTACCGTGCACAAGTCGACTTACTCACAGCGCGCATCGAGAAAAAAGTCATCAAGGCACCGTTTACCGCCCGGGTTGGCATTCACGACCTTCAGGTTGGTCAATACTTAGCACCTAATACTGTGCTGACCAACATGGTTGGCCTTCAGGCGCACATGTGGGTGGATTTCTCGGTACCACAAACGTATCAGGCACTTGCAATCAATACTCCGATTCGAGTCTCTGTTGTGGGTGACAAGGCAGCCCCACTAGTCGCGTATGTTGAATCGGTAGAGCCAGGTATGACAGCAGCGTCCAGACAACTAAAATATCGCGCCCGCATTGAGCGTACTGAGCAGCTGAACACGAACCAGTTGGTTAAGATCAGCTTGCCAATAGGTACTAACCAGGAAGTCATTGCCGTACCTTACCTGGCCATCGTTAAAGACCAGCTTGGCGACTATGTTTATCTACTGGAGGAAGACGAGCAGGGCACACTCAGAGCAACACGTCAGCAGGTAGAGCTGGGTGAGCGTTTCGGGGATATGGTCATGATCACGGATGGTCTGGAGGAAGACCGCCTGATCGCAAGTAGCGGGGCTTTTAAACTGCGCAGTGGCCTGAAAACGTTTGTCTCAGAGCCTCAGCAACCAGAGCAGGCAGTGGCGATGGAAGACACCCAGAAAGAAGGCGTGTCGCTATGAAAAATAATGCCCACTTTATGGATAGATTTGTCACTATGCCGGTGCTGGCCGTGGTGTTATCGGCCATGATCTGCATAGGCGGACTGTGGTCCGTATTGAAGATCACAGTGCTGCAATTTCCCAAGATTGAAAGTTCGTCTTTGGTGGTATCGACCACTTATATCGGCGCATCGGCCGATACGGTAAAAGGGTTTGTGACCGAACCGATAGAGCGTGTAACGGCCACAGTCCCCGGCATCGACTATGTAGAATCGACCACAACGGCTGGCGTGAGTACTGTGACTGCGTACCTCAACCTGAACGAAGACAGCTCCAAGGCACTGGCAGAGTTGACGGCTCGGCTGGGTCAGGTCAGCTACATGTTGCCGTCGGAATCCGAAGATCCGGTTGTGACTGTGCAGCGTGCCGACAGACCACACGCTTTGTTCTATCTGAACATTGAAAACGAAGGCGTGTCGCTTATCCAGCTAACGGATTACTTGTCACGTCAGGTTTCGCCCGTGCTCAATGGCATTGAGGGTGTACAACGGGTTGCGATAGAAGGTAGCCGTACTCCGGCACTGCGAGTAGATCTGGACTCAGCGAAACTGGATGCGTTTGGCCTGAGTGCCGACGAAGTGTACAGCGCACTGGCTGCAAATAACACGATTGCCACCCTGGGCTTTACTGAAACCAGCAAGCAACGTATTGACCTGGTGGCCAATACCCAGCTGAAAGACTTGAACGAATTCAAGCGCATGGTGATCAGACAGGTAAACAACGAAACCATTTACCTGCGCGATGTTGCAACGGTCAGGCTGGGCTCTGAGCAGCCCACCATCAGTGCCCGTTTAAGCCAGCAAGACACGGTATATATTTCGATCTGGCCACTGCCGGGTGCGAACGAAATAGCCATTGGTGACGCCTTATATGCGATGACCGATGAAATAAACGAAACCCTGCCTGATGGTATTCGCATTAACTATGCTTACGACGGCACTTTATATATGCGTGATGCACTGAACGAAATTTTCAAGACACTGGTTGAAACGGTTGTATTGGTTGGCGCTGTGGTACTGTTCATGATGGGCTCATTCAGAAGTGCCGCTGTACCGCTGGTGACCATTCCAATCTCCATTTTGGGTGCGGTTGCTGCCATGTATGTGGTCGGTTTCTCTATGAACCTGTTGACGGTGCTGGCCATAGTTTTATCAGTTGGCCTGGTGGTGGACGATGCCATCGTCGTAGTCGAAAACGTTTCGCGTTACATTCGTGAAGGTAAGCCTAAGTTGCAGGCTGCACTGGAAAGTTCCAGACAACTGCTTGTGCCCATTGTGTCGATGACGCTGACCCTGGCAATGGTTTATCTGCCAATCGGCTTCCTGTCCGGACTGACCGGCGTGTTATTTAAAGAGTTTGCCTTTACACTGGCCATTGCCGTGATGATTTCCGGGTTTATTGCTGTGACCTTATCGCCCATTATGAGTGCTTATGTGACGCCGCCGGGTGGTAAAGAAACTAAGCTGACACGCAAAGTAAACGCCGGATTCGACTGGTTACGTAAAAAGTATAAAGCGCTGCTGAGTGCCTCTTTGAACTGGCGCAATCAAATTCTGCTTGGCGCCATGGTGTTAAGCCTTATGGTCGTGCCATTTTTCACTGGCTCGAAAAAAGAGTTGGCCCCGGTTGAAGATCAAAGCCAGATTTACGTACTGGTGCAGTCTCCGCCTGAGTCATCACTGACCTACAATGAAGACAATATGCATGGTGTGGTTGATACCTTACTGGACATGCCGGGCGCCACGCAGATGTGGCAAAACATCTTCACTAACAGTGCATTTGGTGGGGTGGAGTTCATCAGCGCATCCAAGCGTGACTATACCACAATGTCATTGATCCCTGAGGTGTACGGGCGCCTGGCACAATTACCGGGTATCAACCCGCTGCCCATTTTGCCGTCGCCTTTACCCACTGCGGGCCAGTTTGATGTGGAAATGGTGGTGAAATCCTCAGCCAGTTACGAAGAAATGAAACAGTATGCTGATCAGCTGATAGGCAAAGCCTTTGGCAGTGGTCACTTCCTGTATGCAGACACAGACCTGAAAATTGACTTGCCACAAATTGAGGTAACGCTGAAGCGTGAACAAATTGCCGATTTAGGTATGGATGTGGCCCATGTCAGTCGTCAGCTGGGTATTTTGCTGTCTAACAACTATGTGAACCGTTTTGACGCCAGAGGTAAGGCCTATCAGGTTATCCCTGTGGTCGACAGCCAGGTTAAAACGGATCCGTCGAAATTACTGAGCCTGCAAATCAAAGCGCACAACGGCACTCGGGTTCCTTTGTCTGCCATTGCTGAAATCAACTGGACCACAGTACCGCGTCAGCTGAGCAGCTTTGGTCAACAAAATGCGTTTCGTATCTTCGGGGGTGTGCTGCCAAGCTCAACCAAAGAAGCAGCACTAACGGCGCTGGAGGAAGCGGCCAAAGAAGTCCTGCCTCCTTCTTACATGATTGATTATGCCGGTGAATCCAGGCAGATCAGACAACAAGGTAACAGTTTGCTGGGTGTCATGGCGGTGTCTTTGGTAATTGTTTATCTGCTACTGAGCATTCAGTTCAACAGCTTCAGAGATCCGCTGGTGGTCTTACTGGGCAGTGTACCGCTGGCCATGATGGGCGCACTGGCACTGTCTTACTTTGAGCTGACCACGATGAATATTTACTCGCAAATTGGGTTAATTACTTTGATAGGCTTGATTGCCAAAAACGGTATTTTGATTGTGGAGTTTGCCAACCATTTACAAGAGGAGGGACGCAATAAGCTAGATGCCGTAGTTGAATCAGCAGCTACTCGCTTACGTCCTATCCTGATGACCACCGCAGCAACGGTGCTGGGCCACTTCCCACTGATGCTGGTAACCGGCGCGGGTGCCGAGGCACGCAACAGCATAGGTATTATTCTGGTTGCAGGCATGATGGTAGGCACCTTATTTACCTTATTCATATTACCGGCCTTCTACGTAAAACTTGCGACAAGTCGTGAGGCACGTAAGGCTCAAACCCAGGAGACTGTGAATGCAACGCCAACGCTTGCAATGAGCTAATCCGTAAACCGTTTAATATGCCGCAGCATTCGGCTTCTACGGCCCTAAGACGCAACACAGCGCCAGCATCGCCTGGCGCTTTTGTGCGTAAGCTTACAACGCAAAAACTCGCTCAGGGTGCAACCAAAACTGACAAACCACGCCATCATCCCTGACGCATGCGAGCCGGGATCTACCTGAACAACACCCAGTAGTTCCTCAATGAAGATAAACCTGACAAACCACTCCGTTATCCCGGATGCGTGCGAGCCGGGATCTACTTAAACACCATGCAGAAGTAAACCGATGAGAAAATGAAGATAGCGCTATGGTTGATGTCCATACAAAGTCGCTCAAAATGATGACGCATAGCACTTGATTTTGTGTTGCAGCGCTCACCGCCCGGTTAAAGGCCGAGTTCTGTTTCTTTACATAGGTATAAGTGAATGAGGCTAATTTCCAAGTCAAATTTCTCGCTTTCTCCGCCCTTGGAGGTCTCGTCCAAGTGAAGTATCGATTTAAGTGAGTTGGATTCAAAAGACTGGTAGTTTTACATAACGAGACCCCAGTTTCGCTATGAACAAGGCTCGGTTTTAACAGAGCTGTTTTGGCTTGAGCAATGGTGGTAGGTTATTGTTCTTATTATGAATAAAATAATATAGCTATGGAGCAGTACGGTTTTAGGAACTGGGTCTAACTGGTACTCACGCTAAAAAGCTGCTTATCGCTGCCAGAAAATATCAGCTAAAAGTCATAATGACGTCAGGTGTTTTAAAGCTGATCTGCTTAAATTGACCTCTGGTTCAATCACATTTAAGCACTATATCAATAGAAAGCGACTTCAATATGGAAGTTGAATAATTCGTTGATTTCAAAATAAGGAATAATTATGAAACGTGTTAGCACAGCAATTGTTCTACTGTTTTCAGTTCTAATGATGAGCAGCACTAGTTATAGTAAAGATGACACGTCCATCCCCGATGGTCCCTATCTCGGTCAAACGCCACCCGGCTCAACACCTGAGATGTTTGCGCCCGGTATTGTTAATACGGAGGAATTTATTGAAATTGAGGGCATGTTCGGGGCGGATATGAATACCTTTTATTTCGTCAGGAGTGATGAAAAAGAAGTTTATTCCTTATATGTCATTGAATATAAAAATAATAAATGGCAGAAGTCTATTGTCGCGACGGCTGTAAGCGAACCATCCATCTCACCCGACGGTAACACCATCTATTTAAAAAATAAATTTATAGAACGCACCAGCGACGGCTGGTCGGAGCTAAAAAGCCTCGGCGCGCCTTTCGAAAATATCGACATTATGCGGCTTTCAGCGTCTTCAAACGGCACTTATTATTTTGATACCTATACTCCAAAATTGGATACCCCTATTCGCTATTCGCGTTTGATAAACGGCAAATACGAACAACCGAAGTCACTGGGCTCGCAGTTTGGCATCGGCAGATATAATGCCCATCCTTATATTGCGCCGGATGAAAGCTTTATTATCTTTGATAGCGTCAGAGAAGATGGACAGGGCAGATCTGACATTTATATCAGTTATCGCGCGGCTGATGGCTCATGGGGCCCTGCCATTAATATGGGCGACAAGATAAATACCGTTCATTCTGAAAAAAACCCAAGTTTGTCACCCGATGGACAATTTCTATTCTTTGATAAGCGGACAAAACGCGGAAACGAAGAGGTAAATATCTACTGGGTGGACGCCCAAATTATTGAGACGCTCAGACCCAAATAGCAAACCATATAACAAGCTACTCCAGCGGAGCAAGACTCGCTGCGCTCCCGTTGACAGTTGCCCGCTGAGTAGAACGTTGGTATGACTCCCACTGTCAAGTTAAACGCACAGATCCCTGCTTAACCCTTTTAAGCCATAATTTGGAAAGTACAAAAAAAGGACACCCAGCTTTGTTTGTTCTTGCTTTGGGTTCATGAAAAATGAATACAAGTGCTTTTGCAAAAAAAGCGAAAAGTTTCAGAAATCAGGCTTTACAGATGAGCATCTTCAGTTGAAACAGTCGTTATTTGATATTTTTGGCACAGTTAAGCGCTGCCTGAGTGAGACAGCCACCACTTGAAGTTAAGATAATGACAACTCTATCCTAGTAAGCGCTCACAATTACCCAGATTGGGGCGTCGCCTTTTTTGTAGGTGCTCACAAAATTTAGTCACGGCTTGCTGCCTGCCGACTGCACCGTGGAATGCTTTTGTAATTCGCGCGGTGAGTTTTAGCCAGTTTTCGGGCTCTATTTGCAACCTGACGAGAAAAGGCTGAGCATCGCAGATGTGGCCTCGCTTGTCAGCTCGGATGCATCGGCCTGTGAGCTTGACCAGCTCAATATAGTATTCAAGCTCAAAGGGCAGGCCTTTGGGCATGTTTTGACTGGGGTTGCCAGCAAAGCGCAGACGGCTCTTTGGTTGTTTGCCATGCGTTGCGTGTTCAATGCGTTTTTTGATACTGGTGAATTCAGAGGTTTCGGGTGTGCTGGCCATTTTGGCCCGGATAGGGTTGAGGTCTACATAGGCCATGCAGGCGGCTAGAGCGGCTTCATCAAGTAACGCCTGGGATTTAAATCTGCCTTCCCAAAACCGGCCTGTACAGCCACCTTCTTTGTTTGCCCTGCGGGCAATGTCTTCGTTCAGAACACGCATAAACCAGCTGATGCTGGCCAGTCTCACCCTATATTTGTCGATAATATCGTCGAGCATAATACGCTCGGACGGAATAAGCTCGTTACCTTCGATGAATTTGTGCGTCAGCCAGTTTCCTTTAAAAAGCTTATGCCAGCGGATAACGGTGGCTTTGTCATTCAATCGATTGGCTTTTTTATCATCCACATATAAAACGATGTGAGTATGGTTACTCATCACAGCATAAGCGCAGATTGTGTTATTTGCCAAGGCTTTGCCATCGCCACTGTGCTTTGTCAAATAGGGAAAGTGCAGTGGCGGTGGGTGGACATTGGCAAATTTATTTACAGGCCTCTGAATGCGATATAGCGCTCATTTTTACTGCTTGCTAGCAAGGCCTCTGCAAACTCATAATATCGTTCAAAAGAGTAATCAATGCCTTGGCTTTTATTGTTTCTTAATTGCTTTAGATTTTTGTCAGTAAAAACAAGGCCAATATTTTCACTTAACCGATGAATTTCTTCTAACTTTTCTTTTGCTAAAGTTTCAAATTCTTGTTGACTTAACTGCTTAACTTTTTTCAGCATTTCACTAAAAAATGTCTGGTTCAAAGCTCTCATTTCATCTATTGAATGAGTAGAAGTTTGCAGCAGTGTAACAAAACCAGTACCTTGATCACTCAATTGAAAGTCTGTGACCGCAGTGTATGCAATTTTAAGCTGGTTTCTAAACCTATTCTCATAGTCAGATTTAATCATTGAATTTAATAAAATGGCATAAAGCTTGGTTTCAATTGAGCTGTTATCTGTTTGTCGTAAGCTGGTTAATATATTGACTGGTGCATTGTTTTCCAGCTCAATGTTTAATGACTTTGGTTTGTCATTTTGGCTGTAAGCTTTTTTGCTTTTTAACTGCTTAAAACTGTTTAAAGCATTCATAATTTCTGTGTCTGACCATGTTTGCTTGTTTTTAATGCGATTCAACAGGCTTTTAATTCTAAATACTTGGTTGTCGGCTAGCATTGCCTTGAAGGTGCTTATGGCCTTTGCCTTGGCCAGCTGAAGCTCATTATCCGAAAGCTGAGAAGGGACTTTGATATCATTTGCGAGCTGACTGACGACAGACTGAGCTCCGATTGATAAGAATCTCATCTCACCATCAATGATAAATTGCGCTGTGGTTGCAAGCGCTTCTGAATCTAAAATGTGTTCTTTATATTTATGTTCAAGGAATGCCTTTAAAACAAGCGCCTGGACATAGTCATCCAGATTCTCGATCCGCTTTTTCAGGCGCTTGTTTATAGCGTATCTACCATCATTTAAAGAGACTATTTCAATTTGCTCGCTTGCAGTTAGGTTTGCAGGCGCGGCATCCAAATACCTATTTCTCTTAGGGAAATCAACTTTATCCAGGATGCGATAAGGAACTGGTTTCACAGGTCCGCTCAAAGTGAACTGCTTATCATAAAAGCGCATTGTTTGTATTTTGGATAAATCTCTCTCCCACTTTTCCTCTGGGATGCTCAGTTTTGTATAAATTTCACTCTTTTTAATTTGATTAATGAAGTGCTTAAATTCGTTATGGTTGAAACTGTCATTGAATTTGCAATTGTTGATCCAGTTATCAAAAGCACCAAAATGAATGCTGTTATCTAGCTTTTTAGCCGACTCAAAAGATAAGTCGCTTTCTTTGCACGAGCTTGATTTTAAGTCCTTATAGTCAATATACGCTCTGGTCAGTGCGGCAGCGTTTTCTTTTTTGGTTAAATTTGATAAAAATTGCTGCACTAAGGCCAGCAGTTGCTTAGCCGATTGGTCGATATCTACTTCTTTAACTGAGGTGCCTGAAAATTTTAAATTTAAGCCATCAAACTCATGATAATTATTGGGCGTGAATGTTGCGGATCTAAGCTGAAACCCACGAGCCTTATGAGGGGTTTCTAGCGCTTTAATCTTTGAATTTTCTAATAAGTGAGCTAAGAATTCCGCTTGGAAAATTGACCCTTTAGCTGTTGTTGGTATTGCAAAGTCAAAATTAACTTGATGGGCACTTGCGCCTTTACTTTTGCCTGTTTCTGTTATGGATTCGATGATCAATTGGGGTTCGTCTGATGCCTTTCCACCTTCTGACTCAGTATCGAACGTTAGCTTCCCTATGGTGTTATTTAGCTTTTTGAATGAGGTTTCCACACTGTTTGGTGATTCAGATAAGATAAAAATATTTTCAGGGTTATATCGAGAAAAGTTTTTATTAACTGAAGCTTTTAAGCTGTCAGCTTGTGGTTCGAATGTACTTGCATTCCCCATAAAAAAAGTTGCACCAGCATTACTTTTTGCAAATACGTTGAATGCCTGCTCCCAGTTTATCAACTCTAAATGTTTTTGGCCTTGCCGCCACTCATTATCGATAGCTGCAATTTGTGCTTTAAGTGCTTCATCAGATAAGTTAATGCTTTTGAAAGAGTTGCTTAGGATGCCAATAAACTCGGCTTCATGTTTTGACGGGAATTCATACCAATAACGCACACCAGATGAATTCACGTTAGCTATTCTATTGCCTCCAACCTTAGCTAGAAACTCATCCATTATTGATACATTGCTTTCACCCCCTCCAAGATTAAATAAATGCTCTGTTAAATGTGGTATGCCTTTGTTCCCATTGTGATATAGGTGTCCTGCTTTAACAAAAAGAGCATACCTGGAAATTTCTCCTTCAGCTTTAGTGTGGTAGTAAGGGATCCCATTGCTGAGTTTTAAAACCTTTCTTTTTTGCTGTGGCTCGTCAGATTTAGCGGGAAATACAGAGAATATAGCCAATATGAGAAGTGTTTTTATAAAATTATAAACGGAGGGGGAGGTGAACATTATCTCTAAATCCTTTTTATTAAATTTAATGTAGGCTTATGATTTTTAAGATTTAAAAGTGTACTGCGAATATGTCGCAATGACTACTCCTGATTTCAGATAAAAAATGCAACATTCATAGGGGGTATTTTTCGAAGACATCCACCTCAAAATTAGTGCGCAGATTAAGCTGGTTCAACTTGGATGCCCTTGCAACTCGAGGGGCGCAGCCGAAGAGCAAGACAGGCATGGGGTTAGCGCCAAATGTCAGACTGCTTGGAAGTAGTAAATTAATGCTCGGTTGGGCGAGTAGAAGCCTATTGCTGGCAATCGGGTTCTCTATTCTAATAACAACTCTTCCAGCCATGACTGAAGCTTTTTAAGTGCAGGATCATTTCGACGGCTCTTACGCCATGAAAAATAATATGCTGTTTGTGGTGGAGTAAAACCGTCATCGTCAAGGCATATTAATGTGCCAGATTCAAGTTCGTTTTTGACTAAAGCCTTTTCTAACATAGCAATACCTTGACCATAGAGTGCAGCCTGAAGTAACAGTAGAGTGTGGCTGAACAGAATATACTTTTGGTTGCCAGCGAAAGAGATATTTTTATCTTGTTGCCACAATGACCAGATGTTAACGCCCTCAATATCAATAAGCGGAATATCGTTGGTCGCATCCAGGTTAGGAAAGCTAGTAACATGTCTGGCAAGAGATGGACTACACATCGGATGGTAACTTTCATGGCAGATAAACTTGCTTTCATATGAAACGTGATGAATTTGGTTTGCAACGACAGCGTCAAGTTCAAGCGCTTCGGGTTTATCTCCACAGTTAAGCATACGTACCCTGAGGTCGATTTCTGGGTTTGCCAGCTGCCACCTTTCCAGGGATGGCATTACTCGCCTCATGGCAAATGCGCTCGTTATTCCCAGCTGAATATGTCCGGGTTCATATGATGTAATTTCACAGGTCGAGTTATGAATTTGCTCAAAAGACTGACGAACATGAAGTGCATAGTTTTGTGCTTTTTGAGTCAAGACTAGTTGCTTTCCACTCTTTTCAAAAAGTTTACAGCCAAGCCAGTCCTCGAGCTTTTTTATCTGGTGACTGACAGCGCTTGGAGTGATGCATAATTCTTCAGCAGCTTTGGAAAAGTTTAAATGCTTGGCTGCAAGAGAAAAAATATAGAGCGACTTGAGAGGAGGCATTAAAGGTGTGGTCATAATTAACTGTGAATTTTATTCATAGATGGGCAAAGAATATCAATTGTGTGGTCAAAATGTAATTGGTAGTTTTGTCTCTGTTTTTAATAACGTGCTAAGAAGCGTAATAATACAGAGGACAAAGCATATGAAGAGCATCGCTAAAAGGGCATTTAAATATAAACTCATTGCAGCACTGGTGTGTTCACTTGCTACAAGTGCTTATGCTGAGGCAAATTATTTTTGTGGTGCAGACAACCCGAAACAGGCCGCGCAAATTGAAACTCTAATACCCACTTTATATGACATTGTTTCTGGATACCCTGAAGAAACCAAAGACTGGCATCTACTAAAACAGTTATTTTCTCCAGACGCGATGATCACTCCTGTTTTTCATAAGGGAGAAGACGTTGTCGCACAACCAGGAAGTGTTGGGCAGTTTATTGCTTTAAATAAGCGCTTATTTAAGGACAAGGGTTTTTTTGAACGTGAGGTATCACAAAAAGTGTTCAAATTTGGACATATGGCCAATGTATTGAGTGTTTATGAATCTAGGCGTTCTCCAGAGTTATCGCCTTATGCAAGAGGAGTGAACTCCTTTCAGCTGCTGAATGATGGTCGGCGTTGGTGTGTTTTATCCGTTACCTGGGACAGTGAATCTGAGAACCACCCACTTACAGAGCATATTTTGCATTTATCAGATTGATGCAAAACTTAAATTCAAAATTTTTGCAAGGCACTCACTACAGAGCTGTTATACAGTTGGGTGGCGTGACGGTTAAGTGCCTTTTGTGTGTAGGTACTTTCCTCTTATACTCAATCAGTTGTGTTATGTTAGCGACTTTTGATTTACCAGCATGAAAAAGACCAATCGCGAGTTGGACCGACAACGACAGAACAGCCGCTCAGGAGCAGCTAAACTTGGTTTTTATGCCAGATAAACAACGTGGGATGTAATGGTGAGTATCTGCCATTGATGCTAGCCTGACAGGCCGCTGCATCTAAATTCTACCGAGACTTATCTAAGATCACTTTATTGCAGGCGAAAGCGCGCTACGGTATTTGAAAACGCCTCTAATATACCTGAGTATGATGGCTGATATTTTGAATATCAATATAAGGGGGCTATCAGAAATAAAGGGAGATAGCCCAAATTTTGTGAGGCACGAGTGGTATAATATCAGTTCTGGTGCGCCTGTATTGGTTATAAAATTGTACAGATTAAAGTCACCTTTCCTCAGACAATGTCGCTCTTTGCGGGGACTTTGACCCCGTGGTCTTCAAACCAAACAGGTAACGCGTCAGGTTAAATGGCCTGATGACAAAGAAACAAATGACTAAGCAGATGAACAGCGATGAGCACAACAGGCTGAGAGATTTAGTCGCAATACTTGCATCCCACTGAACGATATAAAATGCAAGGGCAACAATCACGGTTTGATGCACAATATAAAAGGGATAAATCAGTTCATTGGTTATATGCAGCCATTTGGGTGTTTGTTTGCACCACGCACTGGCATAGCCTACTAAGGTCAACAAACCCGTCCATGAAACGAGTGCACTGATAAGCCACCATAGTTGCCAGCGCATATCCAGCGATACATAGTCGCTAATATCAGGCCTGTAGTACCAGGCGTAAAATGCGATAGTGCTTACTATCAACCACTTTAAATTGGTGGCGCGGTTGTCTGCCAGCGCCTGCCAAATCTTAGGGTTTTTCATAAAACACATACCCGCCATAAAGAACAGTAAAAAGAACAGCGACACAGACAGGTTAAATAAGCTGGTATCTTGCGAGCGCATCACGCTTTTGAGGCACAGCCGTATCCCTATGACCACTAAGCCCAGCAACAGCAAGCCGTGTTTTCGCACCGCAATGTGTTCCATAGCCCGAAGTAATGCACTCCCTGATGACGTGCCGAGCATCAGGTTGATAGGTACAGCCAGTAGCATAAAGATAAAAAGAAACTCCACAAACCAGAGGTGGTTTGCATTAAAGGAAAATATCAGGCTGCGATATGCTTGTACCAAATTTTGATATTCATGGATGTTTTCAAAATAATTCTGTGGGGGCACCACAATCATCATCGCGAAGATGAGCGGGATAAACAAACGATGCAGTTTGGTGGCCAGGAATGCGCTTGCAGATACTTTATGGAGTAATAATACCGACCCGGCGCCCGCAATGAAAAATAATGTGTGAAGCCTGACCTGCTCAAAGTAAACCATAATATCATCGAGTACTTTACTCGACTCTCGGTTCATGACGTGCCAGCCATCTCCGTTAAACGGCATAAATACATGGTGCAGGAATACTGCAAAAATTAACATGACTCTGAGCCAATCTAGTTCAGAATACCTGGATTTATACATGCTGGCCAAACCTCCCTGGCATATTTGGTACAGTTTAAAGCTGAATAATGGTCCGTGGTTTCAAACAAAGAGACAAGTCCATCAGGAATGATGATACTTGTTCTGAGGAGCTCTAAACAGGGTAACGCTCAGAGTACCTATTTTCAAACACTACCTCATTCATGGGCACAGGTGCTGTAAAATTATGTAATGTATCCCACACTAAAGTTGCGAACTAATCTGACTGTCATATAGTTCTGGAGTATGCTCCGCTGCGTTGCTAAGCTCAGAAAGTCCCCCTGACAGCAACCTAAAGCACTCGCTGTGCGGTTTGACGAAAGCATATGCATTGCAATCACGCTTTTAATCTCTTTAACAGTTGGTACAGATTCGCGCTGGGTGCTGGGGCTAAAATTCCAAAATACGTTTGAGCATACTTTGCTTGGATTTACAGATGAGCCATAGCTCGTGGCGCAATTGAAACCCTAGCTTCAAGTCCTGCTCTGAGGCACCAGTGAAGGCCAAACAGTCATTAATACTGCTCATGCCGCCATAGGCTCCAAGCGAGTGATAAATACTTTTTTGGGGCTGGCCTTTACTCAAAAACTCCGCAGATATTTTAAAATAATTCGCCCAGTGCAGCTCATCATGGGAGTGCAGTAAATCAATCATACGTTCTAACTTAATCTGATATTCGCCGTAGTCATGTTCCATATTCAGGCCATATGCACAGAGATTCATCAAAGTAAAAACCTACCACTAAAAAGTGTATTGCTCAATTGAGTTTGTCTCGCCTGTTTCGGGTCCGCATACCAACACTAGATCTAAAGGGGAGAAACAGAGCACACCCATAGTTATATGTTTCCAACCCCTACCTGCTCAGAGATCTAATGAGCAGATTCTTTCGTATAACTCTGCGACCTGTCAACTGGCTGTGAGGTAGATATGAAACAGCTTGCACTCAGAATATACGATTTCTACAAGTATATTTTCGACTCAACCAGAAACCCGCTTCGGCATATACCCGACCCTGTCAGTCGCTTCCACATAATGACCGTTCTCGCCTGCCTGTGGAGCTTTGCTTTTGCTACCTATATAGGCAGTATGATCGTATTTGGGATCAGCCTGGCTGCACACATTGTTCTTTTTCTGATGTTTTTCTTTACCATTGCGGTATTTTATGACGCAGAAAAAAACAAATCCTCCTGGTTAATGAAGTTGCGCAGGGGCAGGCTGAAGTAGAGCCAATTAACTCGCATAGGCTCAGTGGAGCAGACTCAACTGCTCACTGAGCGCGTGCCAGATTCTAAGCGGGTTATTAGCTCATCCCATTGTCTAGTATTGCGGTGATAAAACCAGCGTAACACAAAAGCGGTGTGCGTCGTGGCGAATGCTCAACTGCCAGCCAAGTTCGTCACATAGTTTTTGCGCCAGGTCCAGACCTAAGCCGTAGCCCGCAGTATTGTGGAGCGCGCTGTGCTCTGCGGGTGGCTCTGAGCCTATGTATTCGTGGTTTTCAATTTCCAGTATATGCTGAGTCTGGTGGATAGAAATGGCACCCTGATGGGTATGCTGAATGGCATTTCGCAACAGGTTGCCAATGACGATAGTTGCGCCGGAATGAGGCAATTCGCAGCGATAATCGTCGGTTTCAAGCTGTATGTCTATGTGTTTCCCCTGCTTTAGATAAGTCAGGTCCTGCATTAGTGACTCCACCAACCCGGCCAGTTTTACGGTCTTTAAATCTCTCAGAGGTTGTCCCTTGCGACTTAGCCACAGCAGAGTTTCAGTCAGCGCGACCATCGCCTGACTCGCGTGGTCAATGCGCTTTAGTGCCTTGTTGCTTTTTTCACATTGAGCGCAATCAAGGCGTTGTAGTAGTTCTACGCTGCTGCGGATCACGGCAATAGGTGTGCGCAGCTCGTGACTGGCGTAGCTGACAAACGCCTGCTCCCGGTCCAGGCTTTGTTTAACCTGCTGCAGGCTTTGCTGGATCAGTTCCGCCAGGGTTGTGAGTTCGTGGTATCGAAATACCGGGGGCGGCTCGTTGAGCGAGTGATGATCCAGCTCGGCCGCCCATGCGTGCAGCTCTGCCACGGGCCGGGTCACGGTGCGCATCAACATCACCAGGATCGCAGCAAACAAGGCGAGCGTGCCCAGAGCGAATAATATGCCCAATATCTCAGGCCCCTGGAACCAGGCTTTGGGCGGTGTTTTTGGGGCTATAAAATGGTGGGCAACAAACCCCGACTGACCATCCGGCTTTTCAAAGTACATAACAAATCGCGCATCACTGGGGCGGGTGAGTATATTGTCGCGGGTCACGTTTTTATGCAGCGCATTGGTCTCTATTTCCTGACGGGAAAACGCAGTGCGGATCGCATCGGGTAAATCCTGCCACTGACTGGCCACCACAAAATTGTGTGCTTTGACAGGTTGGCCGGGCTGTGGATGATGGGCCTGGGCGACATTCAGCATAGTGCCTTTCATCATGTCATCGAGCCCGGTAAAAAAGCTGTTGGTCCAGAGCACCGACAACAAACTGATGACCAAAGTGGCCAGCACCAGCAATGCGGCGAGAATATAGCGACGCAGGCTCATATGTATGGGAGCCATTAATTCTCCTCCTGAAGACAGTGCAGTTTAAAGCCTTGCCTGGGAATGGCATCAACTGTGATATGAGTTGTGTACATCGCCAACGCTTTGCGCAGGTGGTGAATATGCACTTTAAGCGCATTACTGTCCGGTTGTTCATCGCCCCAGATAGCCTGTAACAGCACCTGCCGGGTAACTAGATTAGGATGGGCGCGAAGCAGGGTTTCGAGTATTACCATGCCGGTCGGGCTAAGCTTAAGTCGGCTGCCATGATACGTGGCGTCACGGCCATCTATATCCAGGCGTAACCCGGCCAGTTCCAGCCGTTTTATTTCGCCACTTTTACGCTTGGCCAGGGTTTTTACCCTGACCACCAGCTCCGCCATGGCAAAAGGTTTCACGAGATAGTCATCGCAGCCGGTGGCAAAACCTGCCAGTTTATCTTCAAGCTGATCCCGAGCGGTGAGCATGATCACTGAGGTATCGTCGCCTTCGTCGCGCAGTGCCTGACAGATCTGCAGGCCATCCATACGTGGCAGATTCAAATCCAGAATGATCACCTGATAGTGGTTATCGCGGATCAGGTTGAGTGCGGCGACCCCGTTGGCTGCGTGGTCGCAGATGATGTTTTCCAGCTCAAAGTAATCAATGATGTTACCGGCCAGTGCCAGGTCATCCTCAACTAAAATGACGTTGATCATGGGGGACATGCTCCATACGAATGCGGTTGAATCGGCTCATCAGGTTAGCAATATCGTGGCTGATCAGCAGTAATACAGGAATTAAAAACAAGGTGATGGCAGTGGCAAACAAGATGCCATAGCCCAGCGATGCCGCGGCGGGGATCAGAAACTGTGCCTGCTGAGAGGTCTCACCCAGAATAGGATACAGTCCGGCAAAGGTGGTCAGTGACGTCAGCAGTATTGCGCGCAGGCGACCCGTGCAGGCTTCAAGTAGCGCATTTTGCATGGTTTTCCCCTCATTGCGATAGCGATTAAACTGGCTGACAAGCAGCAGGCTGTCGTTGATCACCACGCCACTGAGCGCCAGTATGCCATTTAAGGATAGAATACTGAGCGTTAAACCTAAGCCCCAGTGTCCTAAAATCGCGCCTACGAAACCAAATGGGATCACCGACATGATGATCAGCGGCTGCCAGTAGGACTTTAGTGGGATAGCCAGCAGCGCATAGATGGCCAGCAGCGCCAGCAGGTAAGCCGAGCTCATGGAGTCGGTGGCTTCTTTTTGGTGCTCGGCTTCTCCGGCAAAGTGCAGCGTCAGATCCGGGTACTGAGCACGTAGCTCAGGGACCACGCTTTGTTCCAGTTTGGCCACTAATTCAGTGGGGGTCAGCTTGGTTTTATTCACCGCAGCGGACACGGTAACCGCTCTGATGCCGTTGATACGGGTAATGGACTGTACTTCGCTGGTGTAGATTATTTTAGCAACGTTGCCCAGCGGCACGGTTCGCCCGTCCGGGGCACGCACCCGGGCTGCAAGCACATCCCCTTGTTCGCTGCGCTCATCCAGCGGATAGCGAACCCTTACTTTTACTTCGTCCTTATTGCGCATATAGCGTTGTACCACTTCTCCGCCAAATGCTTGCAACAGCTGGCGTGCCAGTAGCTGAGTGGTAAAGCCGCGCATTTCGCCCTCTTCGGTCACTTCAAAACGCATCGTCGCTTCGCCCGGAGCCAGCGAGCTGTCGATGCTGTGTACGCCACTGATATCGCGCAGCGTCTGCTGCAAGGTCGCTTCGGCGGCCTCTAACGTTTCGTCGCTGGTACTTTGTAGCTCCACCTTAAAGTTGGAAACACGCGCCAGTTGCGCCTGAATGTGTAAGGTTTTACTGGCCTCCGGGGTGCCTGCGATGGCGCGCCAGCGTTTCGCCAGTTCGCTCAGGGTGTAGGGCTGGGTGCCGGCCAGCTCCACATTGAGTGTGCCGCTCTGATCGCCCGTGGCGCTGACCGACACGCTGGCGATGTGGCTGATGTTTTGCTCGTCCAGCAATTGCTGCTCGGCCTGATATAGCTGGGCCTCCAGCTGATCCAGGTTGCGGGCTGTCTGGCCAAAACTGGCGTCGTTATAAAGTGTCATGGTGGCGGTGATGGTATCCGCTGGCAGTCCGGGGAAAAAGCCCACTCTGACCATGCCCTGGGTGATCAGGCTGATGGCCAGAAAAAACAGTGCAACAAAGCCCATCAGTGCGGCGTAGCGAAAGTGCATTACGCGTTCCAGTGCCGGCTTGTACAGGCGCTGATTAAAGCCAGTCAGTAAACCGTCTGCCTTTTGTTGCACGCGATGCCATAGCAGCGCGATACGGTTTGGCTGTTGCTGAGGTTTTTGTCGGGTGCGAATGTGCGCCAGGTGCGCCGGTAAGATCAGTTTAGATTCCACCACAGACAGTAATAAACATAAGGTGACCACAGTGCCAAACTGCGCATACAAAACGCCCAGCCCGCCGGAGATATTGGCCAGAGCCGCAAAGGCCGCAACGGTTGTTAATACGCCAAACAGAGTAGGAACCGCGACCAGATGGGTGCCTTTGATGGTGTTACTGAGGGTGTCGCCAAAGCGTTTTCGGGTGGTGTAAATACTTTCACCCACTACCACGGCATCGTCCACGACTATGCCCAGCGCCATAATAAAGCCAAAGGTGGTCATTTCGTTGAGGGTCATGCCCGTGTAGGGCTCAGTCATAAAATACAGGCTGCCAAAGAACACAAAAGGCAGGCCCGCAGCAACCCAAAAAGCCACTTTCAGGTTTAAAAATAGCGCCAGAACCATAAACACCAGGGCAATACCGCTCAGTGCATTCAGGCTTAGCAGGCTCAGGCGCTCGGTGATCAGTTTAGAATTGTCGTACCAGGTGATAAGCGAAGCGCCTTCAGGCAGCTTGCTTTGCCATTTGGCCACCACGGCTTTGGCCTGTGCCACGCTTTTACTCATATCGCCGTATTCATCCATCACTATGGTAATACCGTAGGTGGGATGACCGTTAAACCGGGCCAGATGAAAGCTGTTGTCGGCAAAGGTGTCTTGTAATGTGGCAACGTCACTGAGTCGAATGCTTTTGCCCGCAGCTGTGGTCGCGACCACAATCGAAGCAAAGTCGCTGGCATAAAGCGCCTGCTCGGCGGCTTTGAGGCGCAATACTTTATCCGGGTTACGCAGGCTGGTGGTCAGTGCCGTACCGGAATACTGATTAATGGCCTCGGCCACGTCGCTGAAACTGAGCTGATAGGCTTGCAGGCGCGCCTCGTCGATTTCAATAGCCACCAGCGGATCGCGGTGATCGTTTTGGTTGAGTGTGGCGATATTGGGCTGAGCCAGTAAGTCGTCGGCAAGCTGGCTGCCGAGGGTTTGCAGTGTCTGAGTCGACAGCTCGCCAAACAGCTGCACCCGGATCACTTCTTGCTCCCGCTGAGCCGTGGTGATCACGGGTTTTTCGGCATCTTCTGGCAGGTTGTAGATGGCATCAACCTGGTTTTTAATGTCTCTTTGTAAGGTATCCAGGTCATGTTGCGAGGTTTTTTCTACCAGTACCTGCACACTGCTGGCGCTGGCCGTGGTGGTAACGCGTTTGATCCCTTTGACGGATTCCAGGGCATTTTCTATGGCGATTGCAATACCCTGCTCGGCCTGGGCGGCACTGCCGCTAGGGTAGGCCACGCTGATCTGTACCGTGTCCGGGTCTTGTTGCGGAAAGCCTTCTTTGCGCAGACTACCGGCGCTGCTTAGCCCCAGCAGGATCACCGCCAGCATAAGCAGGTTAGCTGCGACCGGGTTTTTGGCAAACCAGGCAATAATTGAAAAACGTTCAGTCATGGGCGCGCTCCTCTGTCACTGGGGTGACCTTCATGCCATCCAGATAGGCGCTGAGCGGGCGCAGCACGATATTGGCCTGGTGCATGCCTTTGCGAGCCTTGATATAAACGGCGCCGTGCTGGCGAAACTGGATCTGCGGGGTAAAGTGCGCCAGACGATTTTCCTCATCGACATACCAGATATGATTTTGCTGCGACAAGGCTGACGCGGGAATGCGCCACAGGTCGTTTTGCTCCACGCCCTGAATGTGCACCTCAACATAGCTGCCAAAGTACAGCGGTTGAGCCTGATCTAAGGGGTTGTCTACGCTGACAATGGCCAGGCGCTGGCGCGACTGAGGGTCAATATGCTGGCTCAGACGCGTCACTTGGCCGTGCCATTGTGTGTCTGCGGTATCGCTTGTGGCATCGTTGAGAGTAACCGACCAGCCGCCATCGGGCATCGCCTGAGTGGGCAGGTGCTGCCATTGCTCGGCGCTAAGCTCAACGGATACTTCTGCCTGGGCTGTGCTGTAAAGTGTGGCAATGGGGCTGCCCGGTTGCACATAACTGCCAAGCTGTATCGAGCGTGTGACTATAGTGGCATCAAAGGGCAGGGTAAACTGGCTGGCGGCCAGGTTATATCGGGCACTCTCTAGTTCCGCTTTCGCTAAACTTAGCTGCGTGGCCACCACGTCTTGCTGCGGCGCACGTAAAGAAGACAAGACCCCATTACTGTCGGTGCTGGCCAGCTGGCGCCACTGCGCCTTGTTTGGCGAGCTCTGTAGCTTTTCTTCTTCCGCATCCAGTCTGGCTTGTGCCAGTGATACTTCGGCACTGGCCAGCGCCTGTTGCAGCTGGGTGTCGTCTATGCGTGCCAGTACCGTCCCGGACGACAGGCGTGCCCCTTGCTTAAAGTCTGGGTGTAGCTGAGTCACCCGGCCGCCCACCTCGCTACTGAGCGTCAGTGCGTGAGTGGCCTTGACCGTGCCATGCGCGGTAATGACCCGAGTATAACTGGCCGCCTGCACGGTCGTGACCGTAACCTGAGGCAGGCTCAGGGCTGCACTCGTTTGTTGGCGTTGCTCAGAGCCAGGCTGAGGCTGGGCCTGTGCTTCGGCACCACCCAGAGAGGGAATAGCAAAGACAATAGCAGCACACAGGCCACAAAAAGCCAGCTGGGTAATGAGTAAACGGTTGTTGAGTAACGTCATGATGAATTCTCTGAATAAGCACTTGGGTTTGCCCGCTGAATTGTCGAGCGAGTAAAAAGTAACCGCCAGTCTAAAGAGTGTACGGTTAAAGGCGGGTTAAAGAGATTGTCGGTTACTGCAAGTCTTTGATTAAACTGTGAAGAAGAAAAAAGCCGCAGGTAGGACTACGGCTTTGGGGTTGATATCACGGCTGATACCAATGCACTTAATTAAGTAACCAATCTTGTGGCGAGAAAATCTCGTCGATAACAAGGCAAAAATTTTGTTGTTTAGTTGCTCTAAATGAGAAATTTTTAACACGGTTAGCGACAGATTTAATCCCTCCAGTTGGTTATGTATTAATGTGAATTGGTATTCGATATCTACTGGGCAAAACAGAGCGAGGACTCTAGTTTGGCTTGCGGTTCTGTTTATGATCTTTTGGGTGATCAGGGCGAATGAGGTCGGCCTGAATACTCACGCCCTCATTCTGGCCATCACCTGAGAGCAAAAAGTAATACCAGCCGGGGGCTGCACCGTCGATGCGCAGAAACTCTGTGTTATCTGCTGAACGTGAGGCAAAGGTATACATGCTGGTGCTGGGCCAGAACGTGCTAACAAACAGGTCGCTGTTGCCGGCGCCGTGTCGGGTGCGAATTTCCAGCGTGCTACCCGGCTCAGTCACTTTGACAAAAAAGTAACTATCACCAGAGGATGCACATTGGGCGCGGCCAGGCATAAGCTCAGCATAGCCACTGGGCAGGCCTTGCTCACACGCATTAGCGATATCGCGGGGTTGTTCACCCGGCTCACGCAGCGCGCTGTCGATACCCGCTGCAATTGTCAGTCCTTCATAGCCCTGCGGATCCAACACAGAAACAAAGTGGCGGCCCCGATTGACGGTCACTTTCAGCACCTGCTCGGTGCCTGTGCCGCGCGATATTGCCTGAGCATTGGCCGTACTGGCCCATTGGTCGGCGTTGTAAAAGAGGCGAGGGCGTCCTGCGCCACCACGGCTGCTGAAATACAGGGTGGTGTTATCCTGTGCGACATCCACATAAAAATAATGGGCTTTGCCCGAAATACACTCACCCTGCGCCAGCAACAAGCGGCTGCCCGTTACCGCCGTATCGCCCTGACGGCAGTCTGCGGGCAGATATAAGGGCACACCCTGATAGTTTTTGGCAAACAGTTGCAGGCCATCCGGATCGCCTTCCTGTGGTTGCGGCAGCCAGGCCATGAGGCACTCAGCTTGCTTTACACATGGATCGGTCAGGGCCTTCATAAAGTTGACCAGATCCGCTTTTTCCTGAGTGCTCAGCTCCAGTTTACGCAGTACCGGGGCACCATCGGCAATTTCATCGTCAATGATTTTAGCGGCGGCATCGGTGTGCTGTCGGGTGTCGGGGAATAAGTCGACACAATTTTCTATGTCTTTGAATTGGGACTGTCTGCACCAGCCTTGGTTGTCTATGTAGTCATCTAATATCGCATGGTAATCATCGTAATGCTCGACCACTTCCTCCAGCGTATCGTAGCTGCCCGCATGCCCATACGGGCCGGTGACCTCGACGTTCAGCAAGGTCGTGGAGCGAAAGCTATAAATGTCATCCAGGCTTTGGTTGCGCAGCATACGGCCGCGATCATTGCTTTCATCGCCTGGCTCACCAGTGCCAGGCCCAATCTGTGGAAAGGCCAGACGGTGGTGGTTGGTGCCTTTGGTTTGACTAAAGCTGTCAGTGTTGTGACAGCCAATGCACTGGGTGGGCAAGAAATCAGGCTCACTACCGCCATCTGATGGTGGGGGAGGCATGTAAAGATACAGGTAGGCCCCGCGTTTTTCGGATTCACTCAGCGCGTTTTTATCGCCCTGAACGTAGCGGTTCCAGGGGTTGTCGGTAAAGTTCATCGACTGCTGATAGGCCGCCAGTGCACGGGTGATATTATCAAAAGTAACGATTTCTTCGGCGCTTTTATCGCCATAGACCGCGGCAAAATAATCCCGCCACTGGTTGCGAAACAGCTCGCCCTGGGCGCTGCCATAGTTGCCGATACGTGCTGCCAGATGGGCCCTGACGGCTTCATTGGGCGCGCCTTTCATAAACTCAAAGCCCTGCATTTCTGAGGGGGTAACGACCGGAAAGCGCGCTTGCGCCGCCAACAAAGAGTCACCCGCATTGGGATCGGCTTCACCATGAGGTACATCCGGCGTGCTGATCCCCTGCTCGGGATTCAGCCAGTCCAGAAACTCTACCCGGGCATCACGAAACAAACTGCGTTTATGCACCCAGGCATTGAAAATACTGGGCGAGTTGCGTGGTACATAAAATTGCCCTGTGGTGGTTTTACGGCCCGGCCCGAGTACATCCGGGTCTTGCGCAAGTGTGCCCACGGGCAGGGACAGACCATCACCGCCGCCCAGATAGGGGTGGTGACAGCTGGCGCAGGCGACTTGCTTATCGCCACTGAGCGCTTTGCTAAAAAACAGCAGCTTACCCAGTTTGACTTCGGGGTCATCGACGCCGGGTAAGTTAAAGCCGTTATCTGGTTTGCCTGTCAGGCCATGCTGAGCAATGAGCTCAGTGAGCGCCTGATCTAAGTCATCAGGGATGGGCAGCGCGTGTGCGTTAAACGCGCTGCCCACTAAAAGTGCAATGGCACTCGTTTTAACCTTTCTCATGTTGATCTTCCTTTCACTACAGTTGCTTTAGTACGGACGGGCCGGCTCAGAGGTTAAGCTAACGTGTTCTGGGTTAAATAAAGGTTAAAGTTGATATGGGTAGAAATATTCCCAATTAGGGAATAATGCGCTTTAGAAAACGGAGTGATCAAAGTATGAGCTATTTTTATAAATGTTTTTTAATGAATGATTGTTTATTAATCTGGGTTTGATTTAAATAAATATTTCATCTATTTCGGCTTTTTGCGACTATAAAAACCTGATACTGTGTTCGCGAAATATGTAACTAACCAAAGGAAATTAAAATGTTACTTAAACTAAGCAAAAAGACCGTTAAAAACCTTAACACCACTTCTGCTAAACTTAACCCACAGCAAACTCCGCAGGTTGCTGGTGGTACTAACCTGGACACACTTATGTGTCTGAAAACCATGCAGTGCCCGCAAACCTGGCAGTGCGCTTAATTGCTATTGTATGACCTGAACAGGCGCCCGAGTGGGTAACCTGATAAGGTGATATTTTTAGTTTCTTGCTAGACAATGTTGTTGATCGTAGGCCAGTTTACTGGCCTGCTTTGTGATGAACTTCTGGTTTAATTTCAGTATTGGAGCTTTAGCTTGGGTCTGTCAGCTATTTTTCCGTTCTGGCAATAAAATCGTTCATTACTATTTTCTTGAATCTAATACTACGCGTCACGTTAATACATGAGCGGATACTTCGTATGGTACTGTAGGAAGTAATCGGATGTTGGTGTGTTTTGGTTATAAGTGCAAACAGGTCAATTGCTATGTAAATCGAATTTGTCCAGACGTGGTTTTTTGTTTATACACGATACCAGTTCTATGGTTGTATCCAATCCAGATAGCAATGTGCTGACTGAAATGCTAGGTGAAACGAAGCTCTGAACTAAGCTAGTTCTAACGCTCAAGTATATCGATTTGTTCTTTCTGACCATTATTCAATGGGTTTAACGTCGTTGAAGTTCAGGTACTCTTGTATATTTTTGCCGTTCATCTCAAAAAATCGTGTATTTGCTTGCATATTTATGGAATGAGCTTGGTTCAGTAGATGCTGGGTGTGCTTATTGAGTTGCTCAATTTTAATATGATCATCATCGTTATTTTGCACTAGTTGCAAAACAGCGATATCCCACCGCCTAATTTCAGCGCCGTATGCGTATTCGGCCGATCTATATTGCCCCCATGCTTCCCCCCAGTTAAAGAATGCAGAAAAGCTTGTGCCAATCGCGACAGATAAAGACGCTATGGTTACTAACACTTCTTTATGTTTGAATGTAGCGCGAGAGAGTACTGGAATAGCAATACTCAGGACAATGACCACAGCTCCAAAAACACGATAAAACAGTCGCTCAGTATCTGCTTCCTGTTGAAACCAGTGATATTCTGCGACAACAGCTTCCCTATATTTTACACTATCGCAAAGCGCTCGGTCTAAACTCTCTGAACTTTCTTCTTTGCAGTGGTTCTGGAAGGTTGCATTGATATCTCGTTTGTCATTATTGCAACCCAATAATAAAAGTGACAGCAGAATAACCCATACAGTTTTCATCGTTTCTCCAAACTAAGCCCTGTCTTTTTCATTTTACTCAAAAAATATAGCGCTCAGTACAATTGAATTAGCTCAAAGCGCAGAGAACATCTAGATAAGTGGTAGAGCAATAATTAGACTGGAAAGTTAACAGCTTGTGGTGCTGTTAGCAAGCTACTCAAAAAGTTAGTTTTATCAAACATAAGCGCAGGCGACTGATTTAAGGTGCACCTTCAACTGCTTTGTCAGATTCTATATGGAACTTGGTGCCACACCGGCTCCGAAAAGCTCTGCTGATGCGCCTCAGGTCGGAGGTTTTTAATGTTGGGCATTGTGTTCTATTGGCTGGCTTTTCTTACGATTGCACAATATGAATGATAGTACTATTCCTATTTCAATGTAGTGAAGTAGCGCGGCGACATTATCCCGAATGTAGAGTTTGATAATAGCATTGTCGAGCACGGAGTATTTGTATAGCAGCACTTCTATGTAAGTAACCAGATTCACAAAAATAGCCACAATAAATACGCAAATGAGTATATTCTCTCGTAGCGAAAAGCCTCTAATCCGCGCGGTAATTAGAAAATACCGAACGCCTGTTTTTTGATAAAGCCAGTTAGCAAGCTGAGTACGAAAGATCATCGGTATTAGAAATAGCAAGCTCAGAGAAGCACACCAGATATAGAAGTGAGTGTGCCAGGTTAGCACGGTAGAGAGAGTCAGAAAATCTAAGGTTTCGAGTATGCCAATTAGGGCCAGAAACCATCGAGCGCTAACATTGTGCCAGCTGAGAAATACGGCAATAAAAAATGCCGCATAAAGTAAATAGTCGTTGAAATATACGATGTCCATATGGTTTGTTCAGTATCTTGATAGGGAAGAATAAGTTGTTGGCGTACTCAAATAGCGTGCTAACCTACTATCGAAGAACTAGTTTTAACTGAAGTAATAAAGCTTTGCAAGTCAGAGTCTTGCATTATATTGAACAGGGTACGGCTGTACCCTGTTCTCAGGAGTTAGTGCGCTACCACTATCAGGCGAATCGCATCCAGTTTGACCTGTGCTTTGCTAATGTGCTCACTCAGTGCAGTACGTTGTTTATCGAATACCTGAATTTCTTCATCGCGGATATTCGGGTTAACGGCTTTCAGTGCCTGTAAACGAGCTTGTTCGTCACCCAATCGGGTTTCCATCTGTGCCTGCGCCGCTTGTTGCAATTCAGCCATCTGTGCTTTGGCCTGCTCTTCGGCTTTGCTGATCAGCGGGTGAATACCCGACTGCAGAGCATTGGCCAGCTTACTGGCAGTCTGGCGACCAACGGCAGAAAGCTGGTTGTTAAAGGCATCAAAGGCCACATTTTGCGCCAGGTCGTTACCGCTTTTGTCCATCAGTACTCGGATTGGCGTTGGCGGCAGGAAGCGACCAATTTGCAGTGATTTAGGCGCTGAGGTTTCGGCCACAAAGATCAGCTCAACAAAGAAAGTTCCCACTGGCAGCTTGTTGTTTTTCAACAGCGCAACAGAAGCACAGCCAAAGTCGTCATCACAGATCATGTCCATCACGCCTTCAACCATAGGATGGTCCCAGCTGATAAACTGTGCATCTTCCTGTGACAGCGAAGTGCCACGGTCAAAGGTCACGGTAATGCCATCGTCTTTCAGACATGGGAAAGACGGGTTGAGCATATGCTCTGTGGGTTTCAGGATAATGGTGTTTTCACCTTTGTCTTCCTGATTGACACCAAAGATGTCGAATACATTGATCATGTAAGTTGGCAGTACCACGTCGTCGTCCAGGGTTTCGATTTCTTCGACAATCGTGTCTGCTTTACCCATACCGCTTGAGTGCAGCTCCAGCAGGCGGTCACGGCCTTGCTCCATTTTGGCGCGCAGCACAGTGTTTTGCTTGGCGACCTGTTCAAGTAACGGGTCGAGCTCTTCTTCGTCGCAGTTATGCGCTGCTACCAGTTCCAGCAAGTCGTCTGAGAACTCTTTGTACAGTAACTGGCCGGTGGTGCTGGTGGTTTCGAACGCGTCCAGCGCTTCGTCGTACCAGCGCAGTAACACTTCCTGTGCGGTATTTTCGAAGTAAGGCACGTGAATGTTCACATCCTGTTGCTGACCAATGCGGTCAAGGCGACCAATACGCTGCTCCAGCAGATCCGGGTTGAGTGGCAAATCAAACAGCACCAAATGGTGGGCAAACTGGAAGTTACGACCTTCCGAGCCAATCTCTGAACACAGTAGTACCTGGGCAGAGTCATATTCGTCAGCAAAGTAAGCCGCCGCTCGGTCACGTTCTATAATCGACATCCCCTCGTGGAACACCGCCGACTTAATGCCTTCGCGCTCGCGGAGGGTCTGTTCCAGGCTGATGGCGGTTTGCGCTTCGGCACAGATCAGCAATACCTTTTGCTGTTTCAGCTCTTTAAGTTTGTCGATCAGCCAGGCAACGCGCGGGTCGAACTGAGTCCAGCTGGCGCTTTCGCCTTCAAACTCCTGGAAGATTTTTTCCGGGAACAGGGCACGCAGCGCGCTCTTTTCAGCACTCTGAATACCGCCAATGTTACCCATCACAGAAATGGCGGTTTTGTACTGCTTTGGCATGTCTACCGGGCAGGCGTGCAATTTACGGCTTGGGTAGCCGTCGATGCCACTGCGGCTGTTACGGAACAAAATACGGCCCGTACCGTGTCTGTCTAACAGGTTGTTTAGCAGTGTCTGCTTAGCAGTCTCTTCGCCTTGTTCAACCTGACTCAGCAGGTCGCTGATGTCGGTTTCTTTTAACAGCTCACTCAGGGTTGCCTTGGCTTTGTCGTCAAGTTTGCCATCCTGAAGCAGTTTATTGGCGGCATCGGCGACTTCTTTGTAGTGACTTTCTTCTTCTACAAAGGCGTCGTAATCGTAGAATCTGTCCGGGTCAAGCAATTGCAAACGGGCAAAGTGACTGCGGTGACCCAGCTGATCCGGTGTGGCGGTAAGCAAGATAAGGCCGGCAATGTCCTGGCTCAGCTCAGCAATACGCTGATATTCAGTGCTGGGTTTGTCTTTTTCTACCGTCAGGTGGTGGGCTTCATCCACAACCAACAGATCCCAGTCGGCCAGTGTGGCTTGCTCAAACCAGCGGCGTTTCTTAGTGATAAATTCCAGGCTGACCAAAACAAGTTGCTCGGTTTCAAACACGTTTGGCGAATCCGCAAAGGCTTCGTCACAACGGTCTTCATCAAAAATAGAAAAGTGCAGGTTAAAACGGCGTAGCATCTCAACCAGCCACTGGTGTTGCAGGCTTTCTGGCACCACAATCAAAACCCGGCTGGCACGGCCGGTGAGGATCTGCTGATGTAAGATCATGCCCGCTTCGATGGTTTTACCTAAGCCCACTTCGTCCGACAGCAATACACGCGGGGCGAAACGTTTACCCACTTCGTCGGCAATATACAGCTGGTGTGGGATCAGGCTGGCGCGCTGACCTATCAGACCTTTCAAATGAGACTGCTGGCGGCTGAACTGGTGTTGCCAGGTTTGATAGCGCAGGGTGTAGCGGTCGAAGCGGTCAACCTGACCTGCAAACAGGCGATCCTGTGGCTTATTAAACTTAATGAAGTGATCCAGAAAGGTTTCTTTCAGCGTGACGGATTCTTCATTATCTAGGCGTTCGCCGTGGTAACACAGGAGATCGCCTTGCTCTTCGACCTTCTCAACACGCATTTCCCATTCGTCAACACAGCGGATCACATCACCGGGATTAAAAATCACGCGGGTAACCGGGGCTTCCTGCACAGAATATACGCGGTTTTCACCGCTGGCGGGAAACAATATAGTCATCTGGCGACCTTCCAGTGCCACTATGGTGCCCAATCCTAAATCTGATTCAGTATCACTGATCCAGCGCTGACCTAAGGAAAAATTCATGCTTGTCTCATCTCGCGGAAAAAAGGCGGCCATGGTACCGAGAAGCACCGCCTTGTTCAAGGTTGTGAGGCATGGATAAACGTACATAAACTGTGATTTTTTTCACTTTATGCTATTGACCTGAGCCGGCGCAGGAGCTGGGACTATTTGTTGTCCTGTTTCGCGTTATTTCGGGCAGTGGCGTTTACGTCCTCACGACAAAAAATAAGCATAGCTCAGTTGCTCAAAATTGAGGTATTTAACCCGCTCGTTCATCCTGGTACTCGACCTGACTGTCATAAAAACGACTTTTGTGACAAATAGACTAAACTTAGGGTAAGGGCACGGACTTGCGTGGCGACCAAGTCTTTGTTCAGTAGTAGTTTTCACTAAATAGGAACGCACTATGGGAAATGACGACCTCGACCGGAAAATGTATGTGTTAGATACCAACGTACTCCTTCACGAACCCCTCGCTTTCTTTTCATTTCAGGAACACGACGTAGTAATCCCCATGACAGTTCTGGAAGAGCTGGACCACATAAAAGACAGAAAACGCGATGTCAGCAGCGATGCCAGGGTGGCCATTCGTAGCCTTGACGACGTGTTACGTGATGCATCACCAGAGCAAATGCTCGAAGGTGTGGCTTTGCCTAAAGTGCAGCGCGACACACACAAACCTGCCAGCAGCGGCAGGCTGGTTGTGATCAACGACCACCTTTATCCGGATAGCATTTCCGGATTACCGGGTAACGAAAACGACCATCGTATAATTAACTGCGCCATACAGCTACAAAAGCAATACTCAGACAAAAAAGTGGTGCTGGTTACCAAAGATATCAACATGCGCCTGAAGGCCAAGGGGGCAGGACTGAAGTTTGTCGAAGATTATCGTACTGATCAGTTGATCGATGATATTAACTTGCTGACCTCAGGATATAACAAGTTTACAGGCGACTTCTGGGCCAATGTAGGCGAATGTCAAACCGAGCAGCAGGGGCGCTATACTTTGCATCAGGTGCCCGCCAAACTGATGCCTGAAGTGTTTGTTAATGAATACCTGATAGACGAGGGTGAGCATTTTGCTGCCCGTGTGACGGGTTACGACGCAGAGCACGTCACCCTTAAGGACATCAGTGTTGAGCGATTGATGCACCAGCAAGCCTGGGGCGTTTCTCCCAAGAATGTGTATCAGGGTATGGCGCTCGATGCGCTGCTTGACCCTAACATTGAACTGGTGATCCTGACCGGTCCGGCGGGCTGCGGTAAAACTTTACTGGCGCTGGCCAGTGCGCTGGAGATGATCATTGAGAAGGGCGTGTATGACAAAGTGATCGTGACGCGAAATACGCCGGAAATCGCAGAAAGCATCGGATTTTTACCAGGCACGGAAGAAGAAAAAATGGCGCCCTGGCTGGCGGCAATAACGGATACGTTGGAAGTACTGCATAAACACGACGAAAGCCCCATTTCGAGTCGTAACTACATCATGGAAAAGGCCAACATCCAGTTTAAGTCGGTTAACTTTATGCGCGGGCGCAGTATCCAGAATGCGGTGGTGATATTGGATGAAAGCCAGAATCTCACTGCTTCGCAGCTGAAAACCATTATCACGCGCTGTGGTGAAGGCACCAAACTTATCTGTACCGGTAACCTGGCCCAGATTGACAGTAACTACCTTACTCCGGTCACTTCAGGGCTAACCTATATTGTGGAGCGATTTAAGGACTTTGAAGGCTCCGCCACCATTAATCTCAACGGTGTGGTAAGAAGTCGTCTTGCCTCTTTCGCTGAGCAAAACCTATAGCTAAATCAACAGGTCAGCTATGGACATGGCTGGCCTGTTATGTTGCCAGGGCATTGCTCTGTGATCCGCTATGGTGTGGCGGTTTAGTCACATCGCGATGTTAACTCTTTTCGTCGGGTACACATGAGCCAAGTTTGTATACAAAATTAACTGTGATTGCTGCTAAGATAGAGTTAGGGCATTCGTACAGAGCGAAGAATTAATCATTGTACTGGGTATAAGGACTTATATGGAAATAGCAAACTGGCTTGCGTTTTTGTCTATTGCAGTGGCAGCGACGATAACGCCCGGCCCGGCGGTGTTTTTAGTGATGAGTCATTCAATGACAGCTGGCCGGCGTCAGGCTACTTATACCATTTTGGGCAATGTCACAGGGTTGTTTGTGATGAGTTTGTGTTCCGTGTTGGGTGTCAGCGCGATCATTGTCAGCTCTTCATTACTGTTTTCCGTGGTAAAAGTCTTAGGTGCTATTTATTTGCTTTATATGGGCTTCAGGCTGTGGCGTAAAGGGCTGGCTGATGGCGTTGCTGTTAACACAAAAAAGAGCGAAAAAAACTATTTTGGGCAGGGAATGTTTATTGCCATGACTAACCCTAAAGCTATTGTGTTCACAACGGCTTTGTTTCCTCAATTTGTTGTGACGGAGCAGCCGCTCGTTCCTCAGTTTATGGTTCTGGTGTTCACTTTGCTGATGTGCTCCTTTATATGTCTCAGTTGTTATGCGAAGTGGGGGGAGAAGGTAACGAACAAGCTATCAGATAAAGTTTTGTCAGTTATGTCCCGATGTATTGGCCTCACCTTTATCGGCACTGCCGCAGCCATGTGTTTATCTGTCCAGCGTAAAGGCTACTAGACCCTTATCAAGCTTTGGAGCCGTTTAGCAGGGACTATGTCCACTTGAAAGATCGCTAAGCGCTGGTTACTCTTGCTAAAACAAGGAACTAACATCGAGCCACTGCGTGCCGGAATTTCTCCCTCTTAAGAACTATCGAAAGGCTATCAGCATTGCTTTGCTGGTGCCTATGCTACTTGCGGTAGTGCTCTGTTTTCATTTGTATCAGATCAAACTTGAGCGCCAGTATCAGGTTTATCAGGCTCAATTTTATGTCCTTGCAGGTCAAGTAGAGCAGGAAACGCTGGCCGCGCAAACCGTCATAACCAGTATTCGAGATAGTCTGGCTGAGCCTATTCGCTATCAGCTGGATGAAAACTGGCAACAAAATATTCGTCAGCAGACGGGGTATTTTTATCGGCAGCTTCCCGACAACGGAGGGGAAGTTGTCGGATTGGGCAGGTTTGTGCCCACGGGCGCACTCGTTGCGCAATGGCAGCAAATCATGGCTTTGGGTCCCAGTTTTGATACTGCATTGGCCCTGATTGATGAGCTCGAGGCGGTCGTATTTATTCAGGATAATGGTTTTGCCTTTGTTAAGCGGCGCGATACCAGCCAGAGCAACTTATTAACTGCCATCGTCGAATCGCGTTTTACACCGCAATTCAGTCAGGGGATCACCGCCACGAGTATGCCAACCCGGGTATTTGGCAAACATTATTTTGCGCTAGGACAGCGTCTGGCCAGTGGCTCGCTTGCACAGATACTGCTTATCTATGATGTAGATAAATTGGCTGGTCGATTACAGCAGATGACCTTTGGTGGAGGGGAGCTGGCGTTGAAGGGCACCCAGCCGGGTGTAACGCTGGCCACCAGCAAAGCTTACCGTGAGCCAGAAGCAGACCCATCACACAACGATAAGCTTCCCTGGGAAGGTGGTGTACGTTTTAGTTATCAACCCCCGGAACAGCCTTTTACACTGCGTTTTGTTCAGAGTGAAGCAAGCTTTTCTGCGCCGGCGCGATATGAAGCATTACTCGAACTGGGTTTCCTGATCTTGTTTATAGTGTCCACCTTTGTCGCTTATGTATGGCTCAACGCCCAGGTCTTTATTCGCCCCCTTAAGCATTTTGTAAAGTATCTGACCTATCAGGAAAATACTCCACAAGCGACAATGAATTATGCGGTTCCAAAAGACTGGCAGCCATGGTTTATTGAAATCAAACGGGTTGTTACACAAAAGCGCAATGCGTTACAGCAGCTTCAGGAGAACAATTTAAGGCTTGATGAACAGGTTCAGCAGCAGAAGAAAGCACTTTCACGAAGCCTTGAAGCCAAAGAGCGCCAGGCCGCCTTACTTAAAACCGTATTAAATTCAGTGCCTGATCTGGTTTACTATAAGAACATCGATGGTTCTTTTATTGGCTGCAATGAAGCGTTTGAGCGGTTTATTGGAGTCGCTCAGGTTGACTTGGTTGCGCGCGAACATCAGGAAGTGACCAAACGACACCTGGCTTTACTGGACCTGGAGCTGGCAATGAATCGCCAGGGACAAAGCCTGACTGATACTCTGGTACTAGAAGGGAGTAGTTACCTGATCACGGTTTCTCCTTTATACAATGATCTGCGCAAGCGTATCGGCACCTTAGGGGTAGCTCGGGACATCAGTGAACAACAACAGGCGCTGACCGCACTCAGGGCATCGGAGCAAAATTTTAAAGCGGCTATCGAGTATGCGCCAAACGGCGTGATCCTGTTGTCTATTGACCGGCTGGTACTAGAGCTCAATCGGACTGCGCGTAAGTTATTCGACCGGGTAGATATTGGCAGCAGTCTGTACAGTGTGTTTGAAGATGCAGATGTTGAAGCCTTAAATGACGTACTGGATCATTGTTTGCACGAGCGACAGGGAGCCAGTGAACTGAGCCTAGCTCAGCAGGATCCAAAACGCTGGCTGCACCTGAGTGTCTCTTTGGTCTGGGACAAACAGAAAAACCCAAAATACTTCGTAATTCACGTACAAAATGTCACGGCGCTCATTCGTGCCCGGCTTGATGCCGAACGGGCCAATCACGCCAAAAGTCGTTTTATTGCCAATATCAGTCATGAAATCCGTACACCGATTAATGCCATCCTGGGTCTGGTTAGCATTCTTAAACCCGCATTGGACGCAAGGGTGGAGCAGCACAAGCTGGAGCAGATTGAAAGTGCGGCCCAGCAGCTATTGGCGATGCTAAACGATATCCTCAACTTTGCCCGGCTCGAAAGTGGACAAGGTAAATCCAACGACCAGCCGTTTTGTATTGTTGACCTGATTGCCAACCTGAGTAGTTTAATTACACCTTTGAGCAGTGCTAAACAGCTGGAATTTGAGGTAGAGGTTGACCCCTTTATTTGGCCTCGCTTAATTGGCGATGAGGCACGTATTAAACTTGTGTTGATGAACCTGCTGGGGAACGCGGTGAAGTTTACTGAGCATGGCCGGGTAGGCTTGACTATGTCCCTGCAGCAGGACAGCCATGGTCCGGAGCAGGCTGTCAGATTCTGTGTTTGGGACACAGGTCCGGGCATTAGTGAAGAAGACCAGGCTCGTTTATTTGATGCGTTTACTCAGGGGAATGAAAGTAGCTCACGTCCACATGAGGGCATTGGACTCGGGCTGGCGATAGTGAAACAGGTTCTTCAATTACTCGGGGGAGAGGTGACACTCTCGAGTACACCACAAGTAGGCAGCCGGTTTGAGTTTACTTTACGGCTAGAGCGCGCGGCACTGGCAGACAACGACAGTCTTCAATCTCTGTTTCTAATTTTGGAGCGACAGGCTCCTCTCCCTTATCTTGCCCATCAGGGTATACACCAGGGAAGTGAGACGGAATTGAACACTCTCAATACAACCAGCTCTGTTGCCTATCTGGCCTGTGACAACGCAGAACGTGTTCGTATATTGAGTCAGACTGAGTTTGGACGGCAAGTACAGTGGTTGGTGCCTGACACAGACCCCTTTACCGACGCTCTGCCTGCAGAGTCTGATGCCATCAGGTTGTCAGCCCCCGTGTTTTATCAGAGCCTGAGTGTATGTTCACTGGAAAGGTCGGCCACCGCTTTACCAGACACCCATACCTTAACGCCTTTATTGTGTATTGTGGTGGATGATAATCCGGTGAACCTGGATATTAGCAGAACTGTACTGGAGCAGCGTGGGGCAACTGTGATTGCGCTTAGCAATGCTGAGAATATAGTGACCATTTGTCAGAAGCTGCGCCCGGATGTGGTATTGATGGACCTTTATATGCCCAATATTGACGGTTATGAGGCCAGCAGGCAACTGCGACGCCAATTCAACAGCCAGGCACTACCTATCGTAGCGCTGACCGCGAATGCTCATGAACAGGAAAAGCAGCAAGCGCTGGCGACGGGACTCAACGGATTTTTAGTGAAGCCGATCACACCTGCAGATCTATGCCTTGCACTGCTGGAATATGTGCCAGCAGGGGAAGTTGTGTTTGATTATCCGTTTGCGCTGACACAAATGATGAATAAAGACGCGCTGCTACGCACTATGCTCGAAAAGTTTGCTAAGCTTTGTGAAGAGTATATGACGAGTTTGCAGGGTGTTGAAACTGTTACGGAACTGGCGAGTCTGGCACATACCATTAAAGGGTCTGCTGCGGGTCTTGGATTACGTCGCCTGGCAGATCAGGCGCGTCAATGTGAAGCGCTGGCAAAACAAGCGGATGAGGTAGCATCTGAACAGTTATGTGAGCAACTCTATACGGCTGTAGAACAAACTTTGTGTTTTATTTCGTTGTGGCTAAAAGGATAAGAAAATGCACAAATCGGCCCATATTCTGGTGTTAGACCCGGATCCCCTGAACCGGGTGGTACTACAAAATACTCTGGAAGAAACTTACTTTGTGACGCTGAGCTCATCTCAGGAGCAGGCGCTGGGGTTACTGAAAACGAATAGTATCGACCTGATCATCATGGACAATCAACAGCTCGGGGGGGAGACAGAACCTTTTCTGCAAGCGTTGAAAGCAAATGCCGACACCGCACAGTTACCTGTTATTGTGATCTCCGCCAGTGCCAGTTTTTTGGATGAAGCAGACAGCCTTCAGCAAGGCGCGGTCGATTACATTACCAAGCCGTTTAACCCTAACATTGTGAAAGCCAGAGTAAAAATCCACCTCAGCAACAAACAGCGAAACGATCAACTGTCCCAGCAAGTTTTAATTGATAGCATGACATCGTTACCTAATCGCCGTGCACTGAATGAAACGTTGTCAACCTACTGGCGACAGTGTGCGTCGGGTGTGCGGCCTTTAGCGGTGTTTGTGTTGGGGGTCGATCATTTTGAACGTTACAACCAGTTATTTGGTCATGTGAGTGGCGATGAATGCCTCTGTAAAATTGCCCAAGTGGTCTCCGGTTTGATAACCAATATGGATGGATTTACAGCGCGACACGATGGCGGGCGTTTTGTTGCGTTGCTCCGTGATATCAGTGAGGTGGAAGTGCTTGAAGTGTCCGAAGCGATTCACAAAGCGGTGGCTGCGTTAGCCATACGACATCCCGCGTCGCCAACTTGCGCACATGTGACAGTGAGTGTGGGTATTTGTTATACCAAAGCCGATTTTTCCAGAGACCACAACGAGCCGTTAGATCAGGCTGCCATGGCGCTTAATGATGCGCGTGAACGCCAGCAAAAAGCAGTATTGAATGTGGTGTAACGGGTTCAGAGTACAAGACTCTGATCCCGTCAGGGCGCTGTTTACAGCAGGTGTGCCAGAGCAGTGTCACCAAAACCGACCAGTTTATTGTTTTTGAAAAGTAAAGGTGTGCACTCATCTTTTGTAACGACACCGTCGGAGTGTTTGCTGTTGGTTGCAAAGTACAGTATCTGATAAACCGTATCATCTTTAGATACCATATCTGTGAACTCAGGGGTACCCAGTTTGTTCAGCACGTGCTGATACTCAGTGCCCATTTTGAGCTGACTTATTTTTTCGCGATTCTGCTTTTGTTCTTTCTTCCAGCCGTGGTGACCGTTATATTCGCCATCTGTGACTGCAACAACACAGCCAGTCAGTGCGGTTGAACTTAATAGCGCAATTGCAATTAGTAATTTTTTCATCGTTATATCCCAGGCTAAGCCGTCTTTATTTTCTTTGAGTTGTACAGAGCAAAGAGTTTGCCAACTTTTAAATGATTATAAATCAAGTGGTTATGTTTTTAGATAAGGAGGTAACTATTATGAAATGCTATATTTTGAATGAATTAACCAATAGTTGGTTAAAAGCACGAACTTATCACCATACTCCATTCCCACATACACAGACTGTCATCCCGCACTCGATGCGGGAACTACCAACAGGCGACTTGATGCCTAAAAAATGCGCCTGAGCTGAATTCAAATAGTTCCCGGCTCAGAGGCCGGGATGACGGAGTGTGGGCACGCCGATTAGGAGCGGTAATAGATAAAGCGCAAGAGAGCCTGACGACTGAATGCTGCCTTGTAAGCAGCAACTCTCGCATCCAACCCCAGTCATCCCGCACTTGATGCAGGAACTTCCAACAGGCGACGTGGTGACTAAAAATACGCTTACGCTGAATTCAAATAGTTCCCGGCTCGCAGGCCGGGATGACGGCGTGTAGGCATGCCGATTAGGAGCAATGATAGACAGAGCTTAAAGGGGCAGGCGACTCAAGAGTGACACCAATAACACCTATTCCCACATACACAGCCTGTCATCCCGCATTGGATACGGGAACTACTTAGAGGTGACTTATGCGTGACACCCATAGTGATTTACATTAATGATGATTTACACCAATGACACCCATTCCTATATAGCCGTACGCCACTGGGTTACACCAGCCGGTTGTGCTCGCGCCCCTGTAAAAAGCTATCAATATTCTCGGCAATACCCTGGATCAGGCGGGTGATCGACTCCTGGCTGGCCCAGGCCGTGTGCGGGGTAAGCAGCAAGTTATCACCCTGATACCGCACCAGTGGGTTATCAGGCGCTGCGGGCTCCACGCTGAGAACATCCACGCCGGCACCGAGTAGCTGCTTAGTGGCAAGCGCATCCGCGAGTGCCTGTTCATTGACAATGCCACCGCGTGCCGTATTCAGTAAGATGGCGTGAGCCGGAAGCAGTGCCAATGTGTCGGCATCGAACAAGTCGCGGGTGGTGTCGGTCAAAGGGCAATGAATAGAGACAATATCGGCACTACGCAGCGCTTGGGTAAATTCAACGCGCTCGGCACGTACCGTTTCTTGCCCAGGGCGCTCTGCAATAACCACATCGGCCCCAAAAGCGCTGGCGACCTTAGCAACCGCCTGGCCAAGGTTACCATAGCCGACTATCACAAAGCGTTTACCCGACAAATCGTGAATTGGGTAGTCCAGACGACAAAACAGTTCGCTGCGTTGCCAGGCACCATTGGCACAATCCTGCGCGTAGCGGTGAATATTACTCATCAGATTGCCAAGCAGTGTAAAAGTGTGCAAAACCACTGAAGGTGTGGAATAGCCAGCCACATTGGTCACCGCGATATTGTGGGCACGTGCAGCCTCCAGGTCGATATTATTGGTGCCGGTTGCGGCCACACAGATCAATCTGAGATTGGGCAGCTGGCTCAGAGTATCGGCATTGAGCACCACCTTGTTGGTCACCACCACCTCAGCGCTCTGTATACGTGACATCAGCTGTTCAGCTGAGGTGGTATCGTACTCGGTGACTGTGCCAAACTCTCTGAGCGGATCCAAGCTAACACCCGCCAGTGTGGCGGCATCTAAAACAACAATATTCATGGTGAGCAAACATTCCTTACTAACAGATGGCGCCGAGTGTATCATTTTTATTGCCAAAGTTTATCTTTGTGCTTGACCTTGAACTCAACTCTAAGGTTTATACTGTGATCAGATTCATAAAGAACGGCAAAACTGACTATGTATAAGATTGGCCATATTGCAAAACAATTGAATGTGTCTACCGACACACTGCGTTATTATGAGCGCCAGGGTCTGTTGCAGGCCAGTGTTCGCAGCCCGGCAGGTTACCGGTTATATGACGATAGCGCGCTTGAGCAGATGCGTTTTATTGTGCGGGCAAAGGCGGTGGGCTTCAGTCTCAAAGATATTCAGGAACTGCTGACCATTAAAATTGATAAACACAATCACAGTTGTGAAGAAGTGAAATCACTGACGTTACAGAAGCTGGCACAAACCCGGCAAAGAATTGAAGAATTACTGAAATTCGAGCGCTCACTGAGCGTGCTGGCCGAGCGTTGCTGTGGCGGCGAAGAAAGTGCTGATGATTGTTCCATTTTAACCGCGTTGGAGGATGTAGATGGCTCTGCTTGATAACTTTTGGCAACTCTTTTTGGTTTCAGCGCCCTGGCTGATGCTGGGCCTGTTACTTGCGGGGTTGCTTAACATATTTATTCCAAAAGATTTCTTACAAAGGCACCTGGGTAAAGAGGGGCTCTGGACGACCATTAAAGCGGCTCTGATAGGTGCGCCTATGCCGTTGTGTTCTTGTGGTGTAATCCCGGCCGCCATCGGGTTGCGTCGTGCCGGTGGGTCCAAAAGTGCCACTACTGCCTTTTTGGTATCGACACCCGAAACCGGGGTGGATTCTATCTCGGTTTCTTACGCACTGCTTGGGCCTTTTATGGCCGTGATCCGGCCTATTGCCGCGGTAGCCAGTGCTATCACCGCCGGTGTGCTGGTTGGCAAAGACGAGCGCAATGCAACGCCGCCCGCCGTAAGCGCCTCAGACAGTGGCTGTTGTGGCAGCTCAGTAAAAAAAGTAGAACCTGAAAAAAGTAGTTGCTGTGCCAGTGAACAAGTCGTTGAACCTGCGCAGTCTGCCAGCTGTTGTGATAGCCAAGCTAAGGTAGAACCGGCATCACACACCAGCTGTTGCGACAGTAAGCCTGAACAAAAGTCCGCCGAGCAGGTTGTATCCTGTTGTGCATCCGCGCAAGCTAAGCCCGGGCTGTGGCAAAAGTTAACGTCCGCCGTGCAATTTAGCTGTAACAAATTGTTAGCCGATACTATGCAATGGCTACTGATTGGTCTATTCTTTGCTGCCTTAGTGCAAACCTATGTTCCCGAAGCCTTTTTAGCACAGTGGGGCAATGGCATCCTGGCCATGATTGTGGTCATTCTGGTCAGTATTCCAATGTACATATGTGCCACAGCATCGACGCCAATCGCTGCGGGATTATTATTGGCGGGCGTCTCTCCTGGTGCTGTGCTGGTCTTTATGCTGGCAGGTCCCGCCACCAACGTTGCTACCATAGGCGTGGTCGCTAAAGAGCTGGGCCGTCGCGCGGTGTTTGCTTATCTGGGGGCAGTCATTGGTGTCGCAATTGTATTCGGGTTTTTGACCGACTGGCTGGTGGCACAGTTTGGCTTTACAGTGGCCCCTATGATGGGGCATGACCATGAAGTCTTACCCTATTGGCTAACGCTGGGGTCAGGCGTGGTATTGGCTCTGCTGATGGCAAGGTTGATGTTGCTGGGTATTAAACAACGCTTTACGCCCACTCAGGCCTCGGCGTAACTGCAGGTGCCTGCATGATGAAACAAGTGATACAGGCGCTTCTGGTCAGACTTGATATTCTTAGCTTCCGATCAGGCTGCACGATAGAATAAGACGTTTTGATGACAACCACCCAATAATAAAGAGTAGTTTAGTGGATAAATACGCAGATATCAGACCTTACAATGACGATGAAGTCCCCGCAGCTTTGCAGCGTTTGCTGGACGATGATCAGTTTATTGATGTGATTGCGGAGCATAACCTGCCCAAATGGCTGGCAGGATGGGATCTGATATCCCGGCCACTGGTGCGCAGCCGGTTGAAGAAAAAGTGGCAGTCTGTCACCAATGTTGAAGCGGTTCAGAATGAAGTGGCCGGTTATCTGTCGATGCTGATTGAGCGTACAACCAGTAAAGTCACCTATTCTGGCCTGGACAAGCTCGAAAAGCAGGGCGCCTACCTGTTTATCTCTAACCACAGAGACATAGTCCTTGACCCGGCACTGGTCAACTGGGGACTGCATCAGCAAAAAATGCAAACTGTGCGCATTGCCATTGGTGATAACCTGCTTCAGGTGCCTTATATCACAGAGTTGATGCGCCTGAACAAAAGCTTTATTGTGAAGCGCTCGGCCAAAGCGCCAAAAGAGATGCTGCGTGCCTTATCTCAGCTGTCTGCGTATATTTATGATTCGCTGGATGAAGGCAACTCAATCTGGATTGCGCAAAAAGAAGGCCGTGCCAAAGATGGTGTCGACTTTACCGATCCGGCATTGCTGAAAATGTTGCAGTTGAATGGGCGTAAGCTAAAACTGCCTTTTGCCGAATATGTGCGCCAGCTGAAGATTGTGCCTGTGTCGATTTCTTACCAGTACGAGCCCTGTGCTGTGTCAAAAGCCCGCGAGCTGTACCATAAACAGCAGTTCGGTGAATATGTGAAAGCCGAAGGCGAAGACATCAGCAGCATCATCGAAGGGTTCAGCAGCGATAAAGGCCATGTGCATGTGGCATTTGGTTCACCCATAGACGAAGAATTCGAAACGCCGGAGCAGCTGGCCGAAATCATCGATCAGCAGATTGTCAGCAATTACTATCTGCATTCGAGCAACTACCTGGCTGCCGGCGATGAAAGCCAGAGCAGTGAGCTGGAGAAAAACCGTTTTATGGAAGCGCTGGAGCAAGTACCGGAAGAGTTACGCCAGCTAGTGCTATCTATCTACGCGCAGCCTGCCAAACGCAAGTTGTCGCAATAATGATACCAATTTCACCTAATACCTGTTCAATTTGACGGAGCAAATATGACGCTAACGGCGTTAAAAATTTCTTATTTAGAATAACTAAATAGCAAAATTTTTGCCTTGTTATCGAACATATTTTCTCGCCTCAAAATAGAACACTTAATTAAGCAAATTGGTATAATCTAAAGCGCCTTTCGGGGCGTTTTTTTATACCTGGCTGGTTTTTAATATCTGAATGATGGTGCAAGGAATGGCGATGCTTTTGCAGCAAAAGGAAAAGGTGTCCCCGGCAACGCGGATGCAGATGTCAGTCCTTGAACCCTAAGGTTCAAGGCGGAAAGCAACAGCCTACCGTAGGCTTCTCGGTACCTGCCGAGCCTGCGCAATAGTAAGCAAACTGCGTTCCTAAGAAAAAGTTATCGGCTCAGGGACATCATCCACTGTCCAACGTGCTAGGGAACGATTTCAGTATATAAGACCCAGCCGCATCTAGAAACCTTTATCGGCAAATATCCGTAAAAAGTCGTCCGACTGGCCGCGATTCATGCACTTTTTGTATGGCATCTGAACAATGCAAAAAAGTGCGTAGATTATTTGTACGCAAACAGACAAGTCATTGCTGTTGCTATACTTCGGGTGGTAGCATTAACTAAGCAGAACAAAGCAAACGAGAACATTATCCATGAGTGAATTAAGAGATTATCAGCAAGCACAGCTACTGCTGGAACAACACGATATCTACATTGCCCCGGCTGAGGTGCACGGTACCATCAGCGGTTTACTGGCATGTGGCCTGAATATCGAAGAGCAGGAGTACCTTGGGCTGCTGAGTGATGTCTTTAACGATGGTCAGAAGTTTGCAGCGCCACTGAAAGAATTTTTTGCCGAGCTATACAAACTTGTCGTTGCTCATTTTAATGATCCAGAGCACCTGTTTGAGCTGTATCTACCAATGGAAGAAAGCCTGAGCGATCAGGCAAATGCCTTGGTGGCTTGGGTGTCCGGGTTTTTACTGGGCTTTGGCCTCAAGCAAAAAGACTATGGTAAGTTTTCGGCTGATGTAAAGGAAGTGATTGGTGATTTTAGCGAAATCACTAAATTAGATACCCATTTTGACGAAAGTGAAGAAGATAAACAGGCACTGCATGAGGTGATTGAATACATCCGTGTATCGGCCCTGTTGTGTTTTGCTGAGCTAGGCAAAGACGCTGCTTCACCGACCTCTAAAACAGTGCATTAATTATGATGATAGCCAACCAGGAATTTGTAACGCGCCGCACTGAACTGCTGGCGCAGATGGATAACAATGCGGTGGCAGTGATCCCCGCTGCCGTTGAGCTCACCCGTAGCCGTGATACTGAGTATCCGTTCCGCCAGGACAGCGACTTTTTCTATTTAACCGGGTTTAAAGAGCCCGATGCGGTACTGGTGCTGAGTAAAGACAAAGACGGCGCAACACAGCAAACGCTGTTTTGTCGTAACAAAGACAAGTTAGCCGAGATTTGGCACGGCCGCCGCATGGGTCACGAAAAAGCCAAAACCGCCTTAGAACTGGACCAGACCTTTCCACTGAGTGAGCTGGAAGAGGAACTGTTGACCCTGGTTAACGGTCGCAAGGTACTTTACTACGGACAGGGCACATATGGTGCGTTTGACGATAAAATCTGGACCTTACTTGGCACTTTGCGTGGCGCGCCGAAAAAAGGCTACCGGGCACCAGAAATCATTAAAGATGTGCGCCCGTTATTACATGAAATGCGCCTGTTTAAGTCAGAAGCTGAAATTGCGGTGATGCGCAAAGCGGGCGAGATAAGTGCAGATGCTCACAAACGTGCCATGCAGTTTGCAAAGCCCGGTGCCACCGAGTTCCAGCTGGAAGCCGAAATTCACCACCATTACGCCATGAATGGCGCCCGTCACCCAGCCTATGGCACCATAGTGGGCTCGGGTAATAATGCCAATATTTTACACTATACCGACAACTGCGATGAATTAACCGACGGAGATTTGATCCTGATCGACTCCGGCTGTGAACTTGAAGGGTATGCTGCCGACATTACGCGTACCTTCCCGGTAAATGGTCGCTTCAGTGCATCGCAAAAAGCGGTGTATGAGCTGGTACTGGCCTCTCAACAGGCGGCCTTTGAACAGGTTAAACCAGGCGGCACTTTGGTCAAAGCCAATGAAGCCGCAATGCGGGTGATGACCGAAGGGCTGATAGAGCTGGGTATTCTGGCTGGCGAAGTCGATGAATTGCTCGACAAGCAAGCCTGTAAAGCCTTTTATATGCATGGCCTGGGCCATTGGCTGGGGCTGGATGTGCACGATGTCGGCGAATACAAGCTGGATGAAGCCGACAGACCGTTTGAGCCTGGTATGGTGCTGACCATAGAGCCGGGCCTGTACTTTGACGAAGATGCCGAAGTACCTGAGCAATTTAAGGGCATTGGCGTGCGCATTGAAGATGACTTACTGATCACCGCGAATGGCTTTGAAAACCTCACCGCAGGGGTGCCTAAAACCATTGCTGAGATTGAAGCCTTAATGCGCTCAGGCGAATAAATACAAGCAGGAGCAACACTTGCAACACTTTGATGTGTTAATCGTGGGTGGTGGTATGGCCGGTGCCACCGCTGCCGTCACGATCAAAAAACAGCTTCCCGACAGCCGCATCGCGGTGATTGAAGCCTTTGAGCCTAAAGCGGCGCATCATCCCAGCTTTGACGACCGCAGTCTGGCACTGGCTGAGCAGTCGGTTTCTTATCTGAGTAAACTGGGGTTGTTTGATCCGCACTGGACGTTTGCAGAGCCGATCACTCAGGTGCATGTATCTGACCGTGGTCACTTTGGCAAAACCACGATTACCCATGATGAATTTGCTGTTGAGGCGCTAGGTTATGTGGTCGAAGTGAACCCTTACGGCGCGTACTTGCATCAGCAACTGAGCAAACTGAACATTGCGTTGTATTGCCCGGCCAAAATTACCAGCTTGCATCAGCAGCAGGCGCAGGTCGATGTGGTGCTCGACAGTGGTGAAACTCTGTCGGGTAAACTCTTGGTGTTGGCTGATGGCGCGCAATCGCCTACTCGCAGTAAGCTGAATATTGGCTTTGACTGCGTGGCCTATGAACAGGGCGCCCTGATAGCAAACGTGCAGGTAAGCGATAATCATCAGGGCCAGGCGTTTGAACGCTTTACCGAGCATGGCCCGATGGCCCTGCTGCCGATGAGCAACAACCGCTACTCTCTGGTGTGGTGTATGCCGCAGCGGGAGCTTGATACGCTGCGAGAGTGTGATGAGACGGAATTTCTGGCGCGTTTGCAAAGCGCATTTGGCTATCGCGCCGGGATGTTTGAACGGGTTGGCAGACGAACAAGTTACCCACTGGTTTTGGGTCGGGTTGAGCAGCTGGTGCATCATCGCTGTGTGCTCATTGGTAATGCCGCGCATGCCATTCACCCTATTGCAGGTCAGGGCTTTAACCTGGGATTGCGTGATATTCAGGCGCTGGTTACACAGCTACAACAGACAGACCGAGAGCTGTGGGGCAATCACGCGTTCACACAAAACTATAAAACTGCACGCGAGTCAGACATAAATCGTGTCATGACGCTGACCGATTCTTTGGTCAGACTGTTTTCTAATGATTCCCGTATGCTGGCACTGGGGCGCAGTTGTGGCCTGTTGTCGATGAGCCTGTTCTCACAACTGAAAGCGCCACTGGCGCGACAACTCATGGGACGAACCCTGTAAGGAATAATCATGCAGCAAGTACAAGTGTGCATAGTCGGTGGTGGGTGTGTCGGCCTGGCGCTGGCGCTGGGTCTGGCAAAGAACAATATCTCGGTGATGGTGCTGGATGCCGGTCCTGAGCCGCAGCCACTGAACGAGACTTATGGTGCGCGGGTCAGTGCCATCAGTTTGGCCAGCCAGAGTCTGTTTGAGTCTTTAGGCGTGTGGGATGCCATTAAGGCGCAGCGGGCCACGGCTTATCGCAAGATGTCGGTGTGCGACGCCGACAGCTTTGGCCGCATTCAGTTTAACGCACAGCAGCTGGCCTTGCCTGAGCTGGGCCATATTATCGAAAACGACGCCATTCGTTTTGCCCTATATCAGGCTCTGCAGCAGCACAGTCAGGCGAGTTTACTGTTTGGCAGCCGTTATCAGTCTATTCATCAGACTGACAGCGATGTGCTGATCACGCTGGAGCAGGGTACACCTGTGATGGCCAAACTGCTGGTTGCCGCAGACGGTGCCAACTCAGGGGTACGCAGCCAGTTTAACCTGCCGATCAGCTTCTGGGATTACGATCATCACGCCATTGTGGCCACCATCAAAACAGAGCAACCACACGATGCGACTGCGCGTCAGGTGTTCCTGCCGGATGGTCCTCTGGCGTTGTTGCCTTTGTCTGATCCCCATACTCAATCAATCGTCTGGTCTACGGCACCTGAACACGCCCGCGAGTTGATGGCCATGGAGGAGCAGAGCTTTAATAAAGCTTTAAGCGCGGCCAGTGACCTGCAATGCGGTTTGTGTAAGGTTCAGGGCGAGCGAGCGGTATTCCCGCTGACCATGCGCTACGCACAGCAGTGGCTGACCGGCAAAGTGGTGTTAATGGGCGATGCCGCACATACTATTCATCCGCTTGCCGGACTGGGGATGAACCTGGGCCTTAAAGATGCTGCACACCTGATCAAAGCACTGAGCGAAGACAACGAGGAGTTCGCCTCTCATCGTACTTTGCGTGAGTACGAACGAACCCGCAAACTCGATGCACAAAAACACATTGCCATGATGCAGGGCTTAAAAGAGTTGTTCAGCGGCAATCATCCGCTGAAAAAGTTAGTCCGTGGTGTGGGTCTGAATGTAGTAGATAACCTCGGCCCCATTAAAGACTTATTTGTACAGCAAGCCATCGGCGAATAGCCATTACTGAAGGGCTGCTTGATGCCAAACAAGCAGCCCGCTTACACCTGTAGGGTTGAGCATCAAACACAGCTTTTCAAACCCAACTCCGTTATCCCGCATACACCCCAGTCATCCCGCATACACCCCAGTCATCCCGCATACACCCCAGTCATCCCGCACTTGATGCGGGAACCACTAACAGGCGACCAGGTGTCAAAAAGATACGTTTAAGCTGAATTCAAATAGTTCCCGGCTCGGGGGCCGGGATGACGGTCTGTAGGCATGCCTATTGGGAGCCATAATAGACAGAGTGTAAAGCGGCTAGGCAACTCAGGAGTTGCACCAATTACACCTATTCCCACATTCACAGCCTGTCATCCCGCACTTGATGCGGGATCTGCTAACAGGCGACTCAGGAGTGACACCAATAACACCCATTCCCACATACGCCACCTGTCATCCAGCAGTTCTCAAAAGCAGTGCTACCCTAAACGTAGTGCAATAAACTCAGCCAGCTTATTCACCGCGTGGGCAGATTCCTGGGTGTTTTTAACCAGGCTGATACCAATCTGCCCCAGCTCGGGCAAAAAGGGCGTTTGCGCCTGGTAACTGAGCGTAGCCGGCACGGTACTTTTAGCCAGCACCGTAATGCCCAGGCCTTCTTTAAGCGCAGCCGTCAGCCCCGTTAAATCGGCATTACTGTACACAATGCGGTATTGCAGACCGGCCTGTTGCAGTGCCTCAATGGCACGGCGACGATAAATACAGCCCTCCGGCGCCGTGACCAAAGTAACAATCTGCTGTTGCGCCAGAGACAGGTCGCCCACCCATACCAGCTGGTCCTGCATAAACACCGGATAATTTGACGAATTAAGATCTTCGTTCAGCGCCAGGACTAAATCGAACTGATCCTGTCGAGAAACCGATAACAGATGTTTACTGAGTCGGGATTTCACTTCCAGCGCCACGTCCGGATATAAAGACACAAAGTCGCCGATGATGGCGGGCAATATGCGTGCGGCAAACTCACTGGGGATCCCCAGACGTACCCGGCCGGTAACGCTCTCAGAGGTAAATTGCTGAATGATCCCATCGTTGAATTGCAGCATTTGCTTGGCCTGAGGCAGCAGTAGCTCGCCGTACTGGTTGAGCACCTGTCGCTGACCCTGTTTTTTGAACAGTTTACAGCCCAGTTGTTCTTCAAGGCGTTTTATCTGCAAGCTCACCGCCGGCTGAGACAGGCCCAGCAGCTCGCCGGCCTTGGCAAAACCACCCACTTCAACCACAGTTACCAGAGTGCGCAGGCCATCAATCGATAAGTTTTTCATATTAATAAAATCAATTTATAAAACCCAAATACATTAATATTATTTATCAAACGATAAATAAATACAATTTGTTGTTGCGCAGACGGATCCCTATACTTTTCTCCATCTTAATTTCATCAGGATAGTCGCATGATGAGCACGCCAATCATCTTCGCTAAGCACCGTCAGGGCACGGTGGCGGCGGAAAATCGCATTTTCTCGCCACAGGATCTGGTTGTACTGGATTTCAGCGGATTTGAAACCACACCTTTTCTGAATCAGGAGCTGGGGCTGAACCTCAACAAACTGATGGCACCCGGACTGGGTGTGCAAGGTCAGCTGGCAGGCGCACAGTCATTTGCTGTTTATTACTTTAGCGAAACAGCCTACCGTTTCGTGCTGAGCGAAGACGCTGCACAAGCGCTCTCAGCACTGGTAAGCAAACATGACAGCGACTACGACATTGAACTGGTACGTCGCAGCGACTTAGCCATTACGCAACTGAGCGGTCAGGCTGCGCTTGAGACGGTACTTAGCAGCTTTTCGCTGACACCGGGTCTGCAAATTTCAGACTTGCAGGCGTGCTATGGTAAACAAAGCGGCGACGTTTTCGTCACTACCTTAGTACAACAGGGCCTGCAGCAGTACCAGCTGATTGCAAACCAGGAATCTTTGAGCCTGTGGCAGGCTCGACTGGCTGAACAGGGTTTTGCTCAGCCAGACGAACACGCCCCAAATTAACCCCATTCACCAGTGTTGCGCTGGTGAACATGCACCTGGCTTATAACCGGGTGGGTGATGACAATAAGTGAAGGAAGAGTATGACTTCTAAAACAGTACTGCATGCCAAGCACCTAGAAGCTGGCGCGAAAATGGTTGATTTCCACGGTTGGGAAATGCCAATCAACTATGGCTCCCAAATCGAAGAGCACAACGCTGTGCGTGAAGACGCGGGCATGTTTGACGTGTCTCACATGACCATTGTCGATGTAAAAGGTGCCGATGCCCAGGCATTCCTGCGCAAGCTGGTTGCCAACGATGTGGCTAAACTGAAAGTTGCAGGTAAAGCACTTTACACCGGCATGTTAAACGAGCAGGGCGGTGTGATTGATGATTTGATCATCTACTTCTTCACAGAAACTGAATATCGTCTGGTTGTAAACTCTGCAACACGCGAAAAAGACTTAGCACACATGAATGCGGTTGCTGCCGACTTTGATGTGGCCATCACAGAGCGCCCTGAGTACGCAATGATTGCGGTACAGGGTCCAAATGCCAAAGCAAAAACAGCCACTATCCTGAGCGATGCACAAAACGCAGCAGTAGAAGGCATGAAGCCGTTCTTTGGCGTACAGGCTGAAGAGCTGTTTATTGCAACCACGGGCTACACAGGTGAAGACGGCTATGAAATCGTTGTACACAATGATGATGCAGCGCAACTGTGGCAAAAATTATTAGACGCGGGCGTCCGTCCGGCTGGCCTAGGTGCACGTGATACGCTACGTTTAGAAGCGGGCATGAACCTTTACGGCTCAGATATGGACGAAAGCGTTTCTCCACTGGCTGCTAACATGGCGTGGACCATTGCGTGGGAGCCGGCAGAGCGTGACTTTATCGGTCGTAAAGTGATTGAGCAGCAACGTGCTGACAAGAGCACTGACAAGCTGGTTGGCCTGGTACTTGAGAGCAAAGGCGTGCTGCGCGGTGGCTCTAAAGTTATCGTAGAAGGTGGCGAAGGTGTTATCACTTCTGGTACATTCTCGCCGACGTTAGGCTTTAGCGTAGCTTTGGCCCGTGTACCTCGCTCTACGGGTGACACAGCTCAGGTTGAAATGCGCAAAAAGCTGGTAGACGTTAAAGTGGTTAAACCTTGCTTTGTACGCAATGGTAAGTCGGTTCTGTAACGCACAGAGCACAATAGAATAACGGGCGATGGCCCACATAAATCGACCAAAGGAACAAAAAAATGAGCAACATTCCTAGCGAGTTAAAGTACGCAACGTCTCACGAGTGGGTTCGCGCTGAAGGCGACGGCACTTACACTGTCGGCATCACTGAGCATGCGCAGGAACTTTTGGGTGACATGGTATTCGTTGACCTGCCTGACGTAGGTGACGAAGTTGACGCTGGTGAAGACTGCGCGGTTGCTGAGTCTGTAAAAGCCGCTTCTGACATCTACGCGCCAATTGGTGGCGAGATCGTGGCTATCAACGAAGAGCTTGAAGACTCTCCGGAATCAGTCAACAACGACCCTTACGGTGACGGCTGGTTGTTCCGTGTTAAAGCGTCTGACGAAAGCGAACTTGAAAACCTGCTTGACGCAGAAGGCTACGAAGCCAACATCGACGAAGACTAATTCGTTGTAGATATCATAAAAGCCCCCTGCGTGGGGCTTTTATAGTTGCGCCCGGTGTAATACCAATTTCACTTAATACCTGTTCAATTTGACGGAGCAAATATGACGCTAACTGTGTTAAAAATTTCTCATTTAGAACAACTAAATAGCAAAATTTTTGCCTGGTTATCGAACATATTTTCTCGCCTCAAAATAGAACACTTAATTAAGCAAATTGGTATAAGGCGTGGCAACACCGTTAAACTCTGTGACTGTTACCAAGGTATTTTCGTCGTGCTGTACATAAAGGTGCAGGTCGTCGAGCAACAGTGACACCCCCATTTTTACTTGGATCATAGGAATCTGGACACATGTCAAACGCCAAATCTCTTGAACAACTAGAGCAAAAGCAAGACTTTATTCGTCGCCATATCGGCCCGAGCCCGGCTCAGGTGAGTGACATGCTTGCTGCGCTTGGAGTATCGAGTGTTGAAGAGCTGATCGGTCAGACAGTACCTAGCTCAATCCGTTTAGAGCAAGGCCTGCAAATTGGTGAAAGCCGTACCGAAGTAGAAACGCTGAGCTACCTGAAATCTGTAGCAAGCAAAAACAAGGTCTTCAAATCTTACATCGGTCAGGGTTACCACCCGACACACGTGCCAAACGTTATTTTACGTAACGTACTGGAAAACCCAGGCTGGTATACCGCGTATACGCCGTACCAGCCAGAGATTGCACAGGGCCGTCTTGAGTCTTTGCTTAACTTCCAGACTATGACCATGGACATCACCGGCCTTGACCTGGCCAGTGCGTCACTGCTTGACGAATCAACCGCAGCAGCCGAAGCCATGGCGCTGGCTAAGCGTGTGTCTAAAGCGAAAAAAGCGAACCTGTTCTTTATAGCAGAAGATGTACACACACAAACCATCGACGTCGTCACAACCCGTGCCGAGCAGTTTGGTTTTGAGGTGATCGTTGGTCCTGCAAGCGATGCGGCAAATCACGAGATCTTCGGTGCCCTGTTCCAGTATCCAACTACGTCTGGTGAAGTGGTTGACATCACGGATATCATCGCACAAGTACAAAGCAAAAAAGCGATTGCCTGTGTGGCCGCTGACATCATGAGCTTAATGCTACTGAAAGCACCAGGTAAACTGGGCGCAGACGTGGTACTGGGTTCTGCACAGCGCTTTGGTGTTCCTATGGGCTACGGTGGTCCACACGCTGCGTTCTTCGCAACACGCGATGCTTACAAGCGTTCACTGCCAGGGCGTATCATTGGTGTATCGAAAGACCGTTTAGGTAACGACGCGCTGCGTATGGCAATGCAAACACGCGAGCAGCACATCCGCCGCGAAAAAGCCAACTCAAACATTTGTACAGCGCAGGTATTGCTGGCCAACATGGCTGCATTCTATGCGGTGTACCACGGTCCACAAGGCCTGAAAACCATTGCCGAGCGCATTAACCGTTTCGCCAGCATTCTGGCAACCGGCCTGAAAGCCAAAGGCGTGGCACTGAAGCACGATACCTGGTTTGACACCATCACAGTGGTTGCGGGCGACGCAGACAAAGACGCAGTAGTCGCGCGCGCAGTTGCAAACGAAGTAAACTTTGCCATTAACCACGCTGGCGAGTACTCGATTGCACTGAATGAAACGACCACCCGCGGTGACATTGCAGAACTGTTCGACATCATCCTGGGCGAAGGCCATGGTTTAGATGTAGCAGCACTGGACAGCGAAGTTGCTGCAAACAACATCACAGGTATTCCGGCAAGCCTGGTACGCGATGACGAAGTACTGACGCACGACAACTTCAACAGCTACCACAGCGAAACTGAAATGCTGCGCTACATCAAGCGTCTTGAGAACAAAGACTTGGCACTGAACCACTCTATGATCTCACTGGGTTCTTGTACCATGAAGCTGAACGCAACGGCTGAGATGATCCCGGTCACCTGGCCTGAGTTCGCAGAACTACACCCGTTCTGCCCATTAGAGCAGGCACAGGGTTATCAGGTCATGATGACTGAACTGCACGACTGGCTGGTTAACATCACAGGTTACGATGCAGTATCACTGCAACCTAACTCAGGTGCTCAAGGTGAATACGCGGGTCTTATCGCCATTCGTAAATACCACGAGTCACGCGGCGAAGGCCACCGTAACGTGTGTCTGATCCCAAGTTCTGCGCACGGTACTAACCCGGCGTCGGCGCAAATGGCCAGCATGAAAGTAGTTGTGGTTGGCTGTGACAAAGACGGTAACATCGACCTGGACGACCTGCGTGCGAAAGCAGAAGATGTGTCTGAGAACCTGTCTTGTATCATGGTTACTTACCCGTCTACCCACGGTGTATACGAAGAAGCCATCCGTGAAGTGTGTGACATCGTTCACCAGCACGGCGGCCAGGTTTACATGGACGGCGCGAACATGAACGCACAGGTTGGCGTAACCAGCCCGGGCTCAATCGGTTCTGACGTATCGCACCTGAACCTGCACAAAACATTCTGTATCCCGCACGGCGGTGGTGGCCCGGGTGTGGGTCCTATCGGTGTTAAATCGCACCTTGCGCCATTTATGCCTAACCACAGCGTGATCAAAGTAGCGGGCACCAACGAAGGTAACGGCGCAGTTTCTGCAGCACCTTACGGCTCAGCAGCTATCCTGCCAATCTCATGGGCGTACATTGCCATGATGGGCAGCGAAGGTCTGAAGCAGGCCACTGAAATGGCCATCGTGAACGCCAACTACCTGACAGAGCAACTGAGCAAGCACTATCCGGTACTTTACCGTGGCCGCAACGACCGCGTTGCCCACGAGTGTATTATCGACCTGCGCCCGCTTAAAGAAGCCTCTGGCATCACAGAGATGGACGTAGCGAAGCGTTTGATGGACTACGGCTTCCACGCACCGACTATGTCATTCCCGGTTGCTGGCACGCTGATGATCGAGCCAACAGAATCTGAGTCTAAGGTAGAAATCGACCGCTTCATCGAAGCCATGATCTCTATCCGCGCTGAAATCGCCAAAGTAGAAAACGGCGAATGGTCAGTAGAAAACAACCCACTGGTGTTCGCACCACACACCCAGGCAGACGTACTGGACAACGAGTGGGATCGCGCCTACGACCGCTTCTATGCAGCCTTCCCGGTTGCATCAGTAGCGAAAGACAAGTTCTGGCCAACGGTAACCCGTATCGACGACGTATACGGCGACCGTAACCTGATCTGTTCTTGCCCAGCTGTAGAGACTTATGCTGAGTAAGTGAATCTTTGAGTCGGGCTAATCCACGACTTAGATTTTTGAAAACCGCCTGAGATTGAGGCGGTTTTTTGTGGGTATAGGTCGGATGTAGTGCGACTAGATTTGAAATCTGTTTTCTATTTGGCGCTTTGTCGCGTTGGCGACGGCAACCAATGGGCGGCTGTCGCCGGCCGCCCCTTGGAACCCCACGGCGCCCCGCTATCACACTTAATCTTCAAACCAGCAATTGATGTGAACGTAAACGCCATGAAGGCACATCCATGTCCCTGCATGGCTTAGCTCGCATCCATGCGAGCGTATTACTCATCAATTGCTTATTTTCAGGCGTGATAGAAGGGGAAGTGGAGGCGTCTTGTCGTTTTGTGTTTTGGGTTGCACAGTGCAAGAGCTGACCCCAATGGATCCTGTTCAACTGAGCACCATTAATGCGTCAACGGCTCCTGGGAAGCGAACACGTGCCTTACTGTTTTGCAACTCGGAGCAAACCATAACACCAAAATTAAAACCGTTATGTATATACACTGGTTTTGACGATTTCCCTAGTGAGTCCCATTGCATACAAAACTTACTAGTGAGCTCTTTGTCCTCACCAACAGCTGGCTCAAGTTTAGGTTGTCTAATTTTGACAAAGGTGGGATAACCGAGTCGGTTATCCGCCAAAACCATTGAAGCCTCATCGTATATCTTACTAGCTCCAACGAGCTGGTATTCTGTTCCTGCAACAAGGCTTATCCCTGCGCTACTTAATCTAGCAGCAATACTGTTAAGCCATTTCAGTGGAATTGATAGTTCAGGAAAAAGCACGTAATCAGGTTTTGGTTTTAATTTCAAGGGCAATTTTTATTTTACCCATTGCCATCACAAAAGGGTTAAGCAAAATCCACGCTGACTTTCTAATGGGCAGCGAACAAAATATGCCGTTCAGCACAAGTATCAACCCTGATTTCAGATACCTTAATGGTATGGTAACTAGCTTTGCATCGAACTATTTGGGAAATGGATTTTTTGAACAGGCATTTGCCTTTGGCCACGCAGTACCACTAAATTTAAACATTATTTTATCAATAGAGCCGCACAGCGGTATTTCGCTAGGAAAGACTACCAAAGTGCTCAAAAAGTTTGGCAAGGCCTTGCCAAACTTTCCCCCTATTCTCCTTTTGTTTGGCAACGCTTAATCGCTTTGGCCAAAACAACAGATGATGCACAACTTAAAGATCATGCGATTGCAGTTTTAACAAAGAAAAAAGTAACTTTACCTTGGCAGAACACCCTATGTGGCTTGCTTATTTAGAGCAAAACAAAAATCTGGATACATCAGTCACCAAAGAGGTGTTGACACAAATACAGAGACAAGATCCAAATAATCAGCAAGCGACAACATTGATGCAAGCGTTAAAAATATGACGAAAAATTAGGCATGTTAAGCCAACAAATACTTAATATGCCAAAATATTTAAATTAACTGATCAAATGACGTTAACGCATTTTCAAGTCGCCAATATTGCGTGATAGGGTTATTTCTCGGTGAGTTTGTTTTGACCAGCTGGGTCTTGCCCCAAAAAACGGGGTAACCTAAAAGTTTCGCCTTACCAAGCTCTGCTTCACTGGGTAAAGTAATACGATAATAACCATGCCTATCATTAATTAATCCGTCTCTGTCAATGATCAGCTCATCATCTTTTACATTGTAGCCACTCCACGTTTTTTGCTTTTTATGCCATGTAGCAAAACTTATCAAATAAAGCTGGTTATCATATTTATTAAGTCGTATTGGGTGGCGGTCGTCGTCAAAAGTGTTTTTCCCATCTAATTCAAAGTCGCCATCGGCTACCGGCACTCTAAGCTCTACCACTTCGGTTTCAGATTGCTCGTATTCAATCGCGTTTATCTTATCTTTTAAGAAGCTAGCGAGCATACTCAGCAGAGGTCCATTAATCATACCTAAATTAAGCAAATTAGAACTCTTCACCATTTGTTCTACTCGATTTGCCAGTGACGACAGGCCCGATTTAAAGTGCAACATATACATGTCATATTCTGGGTGACTCAAATCAAAAGCTGGAGGCAAAGCAGTGGATACTAAACCAGTAGGTATAATTTCTGCCTGTTGCATAAATTCCATGGCGCAATATTTCGCGGCATCAACCTCATATAGGCTTGGTATGGGAGACATAAAACCGGCAAAAGCGGCAATAGGGCTACCCGGCAAAAACACTTTCTCAAAGGTATTGTGGGCTGTTTTCTTGAATGGACCAATGGCAATTAGTTGACTATTTCGACTTTTTGCCGCCAACCCACTGATAATATCAACAAAGCTAAACACTAGCGCAGTCATAATTAATTCCTGCTGTGTTGCACTAAACTCTGTGATGTCGTGACTTTGCTCTATTTGGCCTGCAAGATTTTTTAAATCAGATACAACAGAGCCTTTTTCATTAGCTAATCGTTTTATTTCCCCCTTAATAGTAGAAGGTAGTGTTGGAATGGCATCTTTATCAGATAGCTCAGTAAGAAAATTGGCAATTTCCTCTTTTAACGCCAAAAAGTTATGGTTATCGGGTTTAATAACATTGTTAACACACTCTCGTAATTTATTACGCATCACAAGCTTGTTAGCGATTTGAAAAGTACGATGTTCCTCTTTGGCTTCTGCCTGAGCACTTGACACCGCAGCCTGGGTTATGACTTGCCCAATAAGCTTATCCAACGAGGTTTTTTGGTATAAATCATTACCATCAAACGCTTTAAATATGCTCAACGGGCCACCAAATGCTGATTGGGTTTGCCAATCGGCAAGCCCAGGTAAGCGATAACTCGGTTCACTCCCCACATTAGGGTCAACAAAAATTATACGGCGTTCATAATTGGTACTTTCATCCAATCCATCAATATGTGAAGCAAGTTTAAACGCCTCGGCTACTGGCTCATTGTTGAACGCTCCTCCGTCAATGTAACTGAAACACCCTGAGGTTTCCGTTGCAAAAGGCCAAAGCGTTGAAGGATACTCCCAACGATAGCGCTTTAACGTTACCGGCTCAAAGGCAACAGGAAAGCTTCCGCTCGCCACAGCAGTTGCGACGATATGTTTCCAGTCTTCGCCAGAGCGTAAATCAAACGTTTCATGGTTTACTTTATTGTCCCAATGCAAACGTACCCATCGCTTAGGGTGTTTATCCTGCTGCTTAAGTGCGGCAATAGGTACCGAGTCAAAGTTAATATCAAAAATTCGCATCTCTTTATGGTGAAAAGACGTCAATGCATCATTAGTTGCAATATTGCTGTTATTAGCTACAGGGTATAAATCATAGGCTTTTGCATGCAGCGGGTTTAAATTTGCAATACTACAGCCATAAAGTACACGACCAGCCAATAGCATATGACTTGCCTTATCACTGTCCTGATATTGGCCACTAGCCGGCATTAAATTTGCCCTAGCAATATCTACCACCGTTTTTTTATTAACAACACCACACTGAAATTTAAGTGGCGGGATTTTATCGTCACCTTCAGGTTTGAGTAATTTATCTAACGTTATTTGGTTAACCCAAATATCATTCATCACGTCTTGTGCAAGTTGCGCATCTATCAGTTGCTGACGTTTAGGCTCTCCCAAGGCTTGCCAGGTATCATGTGTCAATTGATAATCTTGCTTTAACTTGTTTTCAGCATTTTGTCTTTTAACACTATCTTTGTCAGGAAATGCCAAACATTTCAGCATGATCCCTAAGCTCATTGCACCAGCACTTGCGCCGGCAAAAACATCTATTTCAACGCTATCATAGGCGTTATGGTTTTCATCTTTGCCGTAAAGCAATGCAAGTTTTATTGATTCGGTCAATGCAGCGCCACTAAATGATCCCAATGAAACGCCACCGCCCATTGCAAATCCAAGTTTTAATCTAGTTGCCATATCCGTATTCCTACCCCTAGTCGATACTACAAAGTTAGTTTGTTTTTTGCACAAAATAAATCCGAGATTCTTTAAAGATGTTGGAAAGAATTACACGCGGAGTTATGGGAGACACCCACTACTATGTGTACCCGTTCTGTGGAGGCAGGTTTAACTTGGAAGTGCACCAACTTTTTCATTATAGATTTCAACTGGAGTTTTGTAATCAAGGCACCTCCTGGGCCTTGAGTTTAAATTATGCTCTATTTCTTGAATCTGTTTGTGGGTTACAGTTGAGAAATCAGTACCTTTTGGCAGATACCTTCGAATCAGGCTATTTATCTGCTCAACAGCTCCTTTTTCCCAACTATGGTAGGGCTGGCAAAAGTAAGAATCACACTGTAATGTCCCGTTTACCTTTATGTGCTGAGCATTTTCAGACCCATTATCATAAGTAATCGATTGAACAAATCCTGCGGGGTGTGAACTTAGACGTTTTATTATTGCATTGCTTGTTACTAATGCACTCTTGGAGCTTAGCTTGGTTATATGCACTAGCCGTGTTGCTCTTTCTATGATGACATTCAGTGCCGATTTCTTGTGCTTAGATACTACGGAATCGCTCTCCCAGTGGCCTAATTGGGAGCGCTCATTTATAAATGTGGGCCGTTCCAGGATGCTTGTTTTCATTGAGCATTTTTTGCTATATCGACGTGATGGATACTTTTTTCTGCGCTTTTTGTGTTTTCTAGCCAAGCACGCTATGAGTTCAGGAGGCGAACTGTAAACGAACTGATAGATTGATTCATGGCACACATAGGGAGCTTCATTAGTAAGCTTGAGACGTCCTGATATAATCTGAGGGGACCAGCCTTTCCTGAGCTTATCTAACACATACAGCCGTGTCTCAGAAGTCTTCAGCTTTTCACGTTGAGCACGCTTACTCATCCTGGCCTTGTACATATCATGAGCTGGATTTGGATAGTATGTTGGCACGTAATAGTCATAGATATTCCTTTTGGAAATTTTGGGAGACACCCACCCATATCCAAATTTTGGAAGAATTTTGGAAGACACCCACCATTGTTCGTACCTTTTCTAGCGGAAATCACATCAGAAATCATTTCACTACACTGCATTTAGACATTTGTCAGCAAGATAAAAGTACCCAACATCCAAGATCAGCTTCACATTAGAACTGTAAGTAGTGAGTTATAGGAGACACCCACTACTATGTGTACCCGTTCTGTGGAGTTACAGAGTAAAGTTGCAACTTGGAATGGGTGATTGAGATGGATGCTCCTAAATCGGTGTCAATGCGCCACATAATTTTGGAAGACATCCACGTGTTTTGAGAGACACCCACCGAATTTGTTCCATTTGTGTAGGAGGGTCCCCTTGGTATGGGTGTCTATGATTATTGATATGCCTAAACCTCATATAACTGTGTTTTTAGTTGTGACTTATTGTTTACTTATCCTTTTTTGCGTGTGAATATAAGTATATAGTGCGTTTGTTTTTTTGGTTTATATTCCTATGAGTGGAATGGAATAAATAGTAATTCGTAAAGGGGTTTTTATGGGTGTTTTTAAAAAGCAGCTTTTTTATTTGTGTTTGTTTTTCTTTCTAACCAATCTTATGCAGAGCCAAGCAAGTTTATAGCTCAAGCCATGGCAGCGCCGGCTTCAGTTTTTGATTTGTTTCTTTTTAAAATAGAAGAACAGTCAAAGTGTTATAGAGGTTGGTTTGGGAACTCCAAGACAAAAGACCATGAAACACCATGCTTGACTACACTTAAATATAATTTTGATGAAAACCTAATAAAAATGAATTTTTTTGTGGGTGATGTCAATGAAAAAATGATTGGTTTTAAAGCTTCAAATGATAAAGATAAAGAAGCCATATTAAGAAATATTTTATCTGATTTAGCTAGTACATTAGGTGTGGAAAAGAACGAGTATTCTGGATTAAAACTAGGAATGATTCAAATGACAAGTATTCGTAATGGCTGGTCAAGAGATGAGTTTGATGAATCAAATTTTAAAGAAGAGGTTACAAAAAGAACAGTAATAACAGTGACTGCAAATATAGAGGATGGGTTCATATATAAGGCAATTAGGAATCACCACGGTAAAGTACGGTTCGAAAAAAAGCGGAGTCACCTAAAACAGGAGCTTTAGGGTGGTTTTACGGATTTAACAAGAACAACCATCTAAAATTGCAAAGACATCCAGCCAAATTTGTCGATATTTTTTGGATACTGACAGGCTTTAGAATCGGTGTCTTTGAATTTCTCGCACAAGCTATAGCCAGCTATTTTTAGCTCTAGGCCAGGTGCCCAATTTTGGAACGCAATTTTGGAAGACACCCACCGATATCTTACCACTTTATGTTGAGTAAAGTGGCAACTTTGGAAGGGGGTCTGTGACTTTCTATTTGATTTTCTGGGTCCTTCTTCGAAGGATGCGCTCTTTCAACCAGGGAAAAACTTAAGACACCCAACCGAATAGTACTATTTCGACCTCAGGTGGCTTCGGAGTTTGAAGTGAAGTAATCACTTAAGGTCAGCTTTGGTTTAGGAGGTAGCGTGGGTATCCAAGTCAAACCTGTCCCGGGGGAAGTCTCGGTTCGGAATGGATGTCTCTGATTTTCTGATTTTAATAAAGAGCCCAATTAGAGGGCTCTTTTAGATTGACTTTAATGTAATAAGTTTCTAATCACGGGTACTAGATAGGCTAAATCATGTCTGCCTTTTAATTCAGAAGCTAGATGGGACATGTCCGAATCACTAAATTCGTAGTCGTGTATACGGCTATCTATGTGATAAATCTTGTCGAACGGAGAAACCGCCTCAAGTTTTTGTAGTGTTTCATAGTGGCTTGCTCCTTTAAGCGTGATCAGGTCAGTACCATACACGGCCGGATCAATGTCCAAAGCACTGAAAGTAGGAATAAAGCCAATTTTGGAAGACACCCACCGATATCTGTACCCGCTTTGTGAAGTAAAGTAGTAACTTTGAATGGGGGTTGCGATTCTCCTCTTTTGATTCTTCTGAGGAAAGAAAATACTTGAGGAAAGCATGAGGGTAGGTCTTTACAGTTGCAACTGTTTGTTTACTTTGGGTTTGTTTCGTGTGACCATGAGCCATGTAAAATAGCCCGTTTTGTCGGTTTATGTTCTGATATTTTGGGAGAGAATTAGTTGTTTGCTATTCAAGGAGTTTTAGCGTCCGATGAAAAACTTAATTTTTATAATTATTTTGTGCCTTATTTCAGGTTGTGCTGCAAATATTAAGCACTCTGTGAAGACTTCAAACGTTCAACAAAGCACTATGCTAAATAGTATCACGCTAGATATAGTCACTTCCGAAACAGTTAGTAATAGAAAAGGTTTAGCAAAAAGTATCGTTGAGCTTAATGAATTAATTACTAACGGGTACGAAGGCAACTTAATGCCTAATAGCTCACCTGACCAAGCTGATATTCTGGTGGAAATAAGAGTAGAGCACTTCCGTTATGTTTCAGGGTTTGGCCGTTTTATGGCTGGTGCGTTTGCAGGCAAAGCAGAATTAAAGTTAAGCGTAAGACTTATAGATTTAGCTACTAACCAAATTGTCAATGAATCCCAATTAGATACACGCTCAAAATTTAGTGAAGGGATTTTTGGCCCAACAACTTCAAGGCAGTTGGAAGCTATGTCCAAGAAAATAATTAGCATAATCAATTCAAGTGCAAAGAATAGCTAGAGTGAAATCATAGAAATCCATTGATACCCTTACTTTTTTTAGGAGGAAAAACTCAAGACACCCAACCGAATTGTACTATTTCGACCTCAGGTGGCTTCGGAGTTTGAAGTGAAGCAATCACTTAAGGTTAGCTTTGGCTTAGGAAGAGATTGCAAAGACACCCAGCCAAATTTATTGATATATTTGGGATGCTGGTAGGCTTTGGGATCGGTGTCTTTGAATTTCTCGCACAAGCTTTAGCTAGCTATTGTTAGCCGTCTAATTTCGGCGTTAGGTCAAGAGTATTTTAGAGTTGAGTATGTCGATAGAAATAATTAAGGAAGCTGCGTGGCCTGAAATACTAAAACTACAAGAGAATTTTGAAAGACATCCAGCGATATCTGTCCCCTTTCTGTTGAGCTATGTTCTAAATTGAAGTGCAACACTATAGTTTCAGATAGCTATTCTGAAGGTGCAATTCCAAGTAGAACTTGCCGGAGCGAAGTGGCAATTTTGACTGGGTGTCGTTGATCTTTTTATGACGCCCGATTTGCCCAAATTTCACATTGCTGTGACTTTTACAGTCGCAACAGGTTGTTTACTTTGAGTTTATCCCGTGGGACCATGAGATTATGTAATTCAGACCGCTTTGTCGGTTTATGTTCCGACATGTATGGGTAGAATAAATTGTTATATGCAAATTTGAGAGTTGAAGTAATGGAAAACAATTTTAACGAAATTTTAAAGGGATTCTTTTGGGGGATCGGGTTTGTAGTGGCTGTTATCGGAGGGGGAACAGTATACACATTGACGATTGCAGCTGATGTTAATGGTGCTTTTAAAAAATTAGCAGAAAACGAAGCAATCTCAAGCACATCTGAATTTGAAAACGATTTTGAAATTGTGTTATCAGATATATTTAAAGAAAATGGTCAGGTCCGCATAACAGCTGAGCTCAAAAACATTACAAAGAAAGATGTGTATACTCCAACAGTTGTTGCATCTACTTTTGATAATGCAGGTAGATTTATTGGAAACTGTCAGGGTAAAGGTAATGAAATCACACTTAGTCCAAATGAGGTCAGCTATGTTGACATTGTTTGTACCCTATACGCGTCACAAGCGAAAAGGGTTAGTTCTACTAAATTGAAAATAAAGTGGATATGAGTTTTTTGCTCAAAGCAAACGGTTCAAGAACTAACAAGCAAAATTACATGAGCAGCCATCTAAAATTGCAAAGATATCCAGCCAAATTTATCGATATTTTTTGGGATGCTGGCAGGCTTTAGAATCGGTGTATTTGAATTTTTCGCACAAGCTATAGCCAGCTGTTTAATTTCAGCGCTAGGCCAATAGTATTTTAGAATTGAGTATGTCGATAGAAATAATTAGGGAAGCTGCGTGGCCTGAAATACTACAACTACAAGCAGAGGTCTACCTGCTTGTTGAGCCTGAAAGTCTTGAGGTGTTAAAGGACAAATGGAATCGAACTCCCAGTTGTTGTTTTATCTATCGCGACAGTGAAGAAGTGAAGGGTTATTTGTTAGCGCACTCGTGGAATAGAAAACAGCCTCCGAAGTTGTTTAACGTCTTACCTAATGATTCAGAAGGTAATATCTTGTTTCTGCATGATTTGGCAATTGCAAGCTCTTCATTTGGACAAGGCATTGGGTCAAAATTAATGAAGCACCTGGTAAAGGTAGCAACTAGTTTGGGCTTCAATGAAATTAGGTTGGTTGCTGTCCAGAACTCAAAGTTGTTTTGGCAAAGACATGGTTTTAAACCATTGTCAGATAACGTATGCAAAAGTTATGGTACGGATGCGCAATTGATGTGGCGAAAGCTCCAAGCCTAACAATTAAAAATCGCGAAAATTTTTAGAACGCACCCACCAATATCTGTCCTTTTTCTATGGAAGAAAGCCGCAATTTTGAATGGGTGCCTTTGATTCTTTTTGAAAATAAAGACTTTGTAAAACTACATCAATCCACATTACGTAAAGTGGATGTGTTCTATATTTTTTGGGGTCGTACGCTTGATGGAAGTCTAATCACCAAAGCTATGTGGTAGGAACTTAATGGTGGTTCAGTAAAAGCTGTTGGTGAACCAATATCAAATAATTGTGCATTTGCTCTAGTTTCAGGTGTCGTGGGCACTGCAGCTGGTGTGTATACGTTCACTTTACAAACGCTTTGACCAAGGGACGCAAAACAGCAGGCTTGCGCTTCTTCGTTGCTAATTTTTGCTTGCTATTTTTCGCCGGTTAAACGAGGCGTTAGCTGCTATGGAGTGCTTACAGAATAATGAGATTTACTCTAGTTGTATTAGCTTTAATTCATCTTAAGGTAGCCGCGTGTGCTCAAGGTTATTTAGATGGTTACTCGGGTCAAAAAAAGTTTTTAGTTGCTGTTAACCACGCGGATTTTGTATATATCGGAGAAGTTGTCAGAACCTATCGACCTCCGGGTACACCAAGCTTTTTCAAACTCGATACTGGGTACGTTTTCAAAGTTGTAGAATTACTAAAAGGAGAATCTTTGCCATATATGGAAGCTGAACAATCTTCGATGTGTGGGGTTAACTCTCCAAACACGGAAAATTATTGGCCTAATATAATTGGTGATGAGTTTGTTATAACAGGCAAAGTTTATAATGATGAAAACTATATCAAAGCTGTTTACCCACTGAATAAAGCAATTTTTTTCATGGCAGATATTGTAAAAGCAGCTAACAAGCAGTTAAACACAACAATTAACAAGGACAACCATCTAAAACCATAATTAACAAGGACGGGCAGGTTCAACCTGGAAGTGCACCAACTTTTTCATTATAGATTTCAAATGGAGTTTTGTAATCAAGGCACCTCCTGGGCCTTGAGTTTAAATTATGCTCTATTTCTTGAATCTGTTTGTGGGTTACAGTTGAGAAATCAGTACCTTTTGGCAGATACCTTTGAATCAGGCTATTTATCTGCTCAACAGCTCCTTTTTCCCAACTATGGTAGGGCTGGCAAAAGTAAGAATCACACTGCAATGTCCCGTTTACCTTTATGTGCTGAGCATTTTCAGACCCATTATCATAAGTAATCGATTGAACAAATCCTGCGGGGTGTGAACTTAGACGTTTTATTATTGCATTGCTTGTTACTAATGCACTCTTGGAGCTTAGCTTGGTTATATGCACTAGCCGTGTTGCTCTTTCTATGATGACATTCAGTGCCGATTTCTTGTGCTTAGATACTACGGAATCGCTCTCCCAGTGGCCTAATTGGGAGCGCTCATTTATAAATGTGGGCCGTTCCAGGATGCTTGTTTTCATTGAGCATTTTTTGCTATATCGACGTGATGGATACTTTTTTCTGCGCTTTTTGTGTTTGGCAGGTTCAACTTGAAAGTGCCTGTGACGGAATTCACAATCACTGACATTCACCCGATACCAGTACCTTCTTAAAGTGACCATGCTTTAAACCAAATAGGAATTATTAAAGAACGGCTTTGATGAGTAAGGTCTCAGCTATACCGTAGCTAATTTCAAGCTAAATGGCGTGATTAATCCCTGCTGTCGCTACAGTGTTAATCCGAAAGTCAGGGATGAGCCTTTTTATCCCAGCAAGCGTTCGCAATTGGCCAGGTTGGTACGTCGCCTTTTTTGCAGATGTGTACAGTATTCAGTCATCGCGTGACGTCTGCCAGCAGCACCATAGAATACTTTGGTAAATCGGGTGGTGAGCTTTAGCCAATTTTCGGGCTCGATTTGTAGTCGGGCAAGGATAGGTTGAGCATCGCAGATGTGACCGCGTTTGTCTGCATGAACGCATCGACCTGTTAGCTCAACCAGTTCAATGTAGTATTTAAGCTCAAATGGCAATCCTTTAGGTATACTCTGTCTTGGGTTACCAGCAAAGCGCAGAAGACGCTTTGGTTGTTTGCCATCATGGGCATGTTCAATGCGCTGTTTGATGCTGGTGTAGTCAGAAGTTTCTGGTGTATCAGCTACTGTGGCCCGGATTGGATTCAGGTCAACATAAGCCATACAGGCTGCCAGGGCCGCTTCATCAAGTAATGCCTGTGACTTAAATCGACCTTCCCAGAATCGACCTGTGCAGCCATCTTCTTTGTTTGCCCGGCGAGCAATATCTTCGTTGAGCACACGCATAAACCAACTGATACTAGCGAGCCTTTCTCTGTATAGCTCAATGATACTGTTGAGTATGATGAGCTCAGAATGACTAAGCTCACTTCCCTCAATGAATTTGTGTGTCAGCCAGTTTCCCTTAAATAACTTATGCCAGCGGATAACAATGGCCTTGTCAGACAATCGTTTGGCCTTTTTATCATCCACATATAAAACGATATGGGTATGATTACTCATGACAGCGTAAGCGCAGATATCTATACAGAATACAGTCGCCAGTGTAAGTAGCTTTTCTTCAACCCACTCGCGACGATGTTCATAAGACCTGCCTGTAAATTTATCTTTGCCACACAAAAAGGCTCGCCTTACACAGCGAGAGATGCAATGGTAGTATTTTGTGTCCACTAAACTGACTTGGTTCTTTCGTGCTGTTGGCATGGTTGTCGTCCTAATCCTTGGAGTCGTCTAAAAGCGTAGTTGATGCGAGCAGAGCACACAAGTTTTGAGATGGGCGTCTACGGAAAGGTATACGCAAGTTTTGAGGTGGGTGTCTACGGAAAGGTATACGGAAAGGTAAAGCAATGACTTATGACTTTGTTATCAGGTTGATTGTTGGTGAACTGAATTGTATAGAGCAACGGAGTGCACTTTCATTATATTGATTTCAAATAAGTATTTTTCGGATATCCCAGAACGAGCGTTATAATAAAAAAAGATAGCTGTAACCATATGAAATATTTTAGAAAATTGATTGAGCAGTATATTCCGGTCAATGATGACGAGTGGAGCTCTGCTTGCAGTATGTTTGAGAGAAAACATATCAAAAAAGGAACAATTGTACATCGCGCTGGCGACGTGTTTAGTGAGATATGGTTTATCAAAAGCGGTTTAGCCAGATCATATTTCTGTGATATGAATGGCAAAGAGCATACCTGGCAACTTTATTTTCGCGGTAAAAGTAAGCATGGTTTAAACCATTTTATGGATGATAGTGTTGGCTTTTATGAAAATACAGGATCAATGCTTAACTTTGAAATTCTTGAAGACTCAGTGTTTTATGTAACGTCTCTGGAAAAGCTTGATAAATTTATATCACAAGAAAAAAAGTGGGGGCTTTTGGCTAGGGTATGGTTACACAACACCTATTATTCGGCCACGTACAAACGCGTCCTTTCTCTCATGTCAGAGTCGGCTGCCCAAAGGTATGAGCGTTTACTGGACGAATATCCTTTTATATTTAAGCAAGTTAAGTCATACCATATCGCTTCTTATCTCGGTGTCGCGCCCCAGACTTTGAGTAAACTAAAATATGAATCTAGGTGAATGAACTCTCATATTTCGTTGTTTATCATGTGTTTTTTCACTGGAGATTAACAATGAATGCCTTTCAAAATCTAAAAAGTCAAGCTGAGCAAAGTGAGCTTTTATACATTGCCTGGAACGTCTGTAGCATCACTGAATCGGGTGTTCTGCAGATACGGGGAGAGCAGTGATGGAGCTAACACAAACAGGCGCACAACTCATATTCATCGGTATTGCTTTTTTTCTCGTTGGCCTAGTGCAAGGAGCTTTGATCCCCGCTGTAAAAAACTCCCGGATGGCGCTTTCCGGTCACCTGACGGCTGTTCAATGCGGTATGGCTGAGGCTCTCTTTGGTGTTATCTGGTCGCTGGTTGAACTGCCTTTATTTTTGGCACTTTTTGCTGCTTATGGTTCTGCATTTGGATTCATCCTGATTTGGTTGGGAATAACCATTGCGTCAGTGACTGGTGCAAGTAAAGCGTTGCCAATCGCCGGTGCTGGGTTTTCGGCAAACATCACAACCGAAGTCATTGTGATGATTTTGGTACGTATTGGGTCTCTATTATCACTAATCGCCTGTTCCATATTGATTTTTGGGTTGCTGCCGATACTTGGGTAGGTGCGTTTTTGGGTGACACCCACTTCAATTTAGAACATAGCGACACCCACCGTTATTTAGAACATAGCCATGGAATGTTGAACGGCCTTTAGTAATAATTGAGCCTGCCCGAAAGGGCGGCAATAAGTCAGTACCATAGAATGTTAAGCGCTAGGTATAGTGACTACACGCTTAAGGAGGTAACGTATAACCCCCGTCACTTACCTGTTGTGATAAATGGTGAGATTAGCGTCAAGCTAAAGAGGCAGCTTGCGTGTTTGAATTGGTGTGAAGGCATCCATGCCTTGTTTACGTTCTAACTTCCCGGAACTTGGTGAGAATAGAAATCAAAGATGAAAAGGGAGATCAAAACTCTTTGAACCACGATAAAGTGTAGTAGCGACCTCTTGGGTTTGGCCCGCGATCATAGCCTCGTGCGACATCCAAAAATGGTGGCTTTTCACCAAATGGATTTTGTACAGTGAGATTAAATCGACCATATTGTTGTGCGTCATAGCCAACCGTTAGCGTTTTCAAGTCGTAAGACGGCGACCAGTCCAGAGCAAAGTCTCTGGCTGTTCTGTATTTGTCTTTTTCTGGCACGTTTGTTAAATCAAGAACATCGTCTTCATCCGAATTAAAGGCTTTACTACCGTACGCCATGGTGAAAGAAGAATTCCAGTTTCCTTTATTCCAAAATATGCCAAATGATTGCTTGGTCTCTAAATTATTGTATCGACCAATATAGGGCGTCCATTCGTCATCACCTAAGTACTGGTTATCACCTTGAGTGATTTCAGCTAATGAGTAGGTTATTTGAAAACGGCCTATTTGTGTATCAGGAAAAGTGTAGTTTAAATCTAGATCATAGCCTTGGGATCTCGTTTTACCGATGTTAATGACGATGCTCTTATAGTGTTCAAGTACATGAGTTGTTGGGTTTCGTTGAATTAGATCGGCAAATAACTCTCCATTGGTGCGCGCATTTTCACGCAGCATTACCCTGGTTAAACGCTCTGGCGCATTTTCAATGTCTACTTTCCAAAAATCTAATGTGGCAGTAAAACCTTTAAGGTACTCAGGGGTCCATACAAAGCCTAAGTTACGTGATGTAGACGTTTCCGGGCTAAGGTTCTCATTGCCGCCCATTTCAAATGACCATTGGTAAGGCTCTGCTTCAGCCACTTTTGCACCAAAGCTTTTACACAATGCCAGTTGCTTCCAGCCTGTGTTACTACATGGGTCGGAAGAGTTGGAGTACCAACGATCAGTGAATACTTCTTTGCCACGATATAAATCAAATAAAGTCGGAGCCCGAAAACCTTCAGAATAATTAGCTCGAACCATGAGTTGTTCTACTGGCTTCCAGTAAACATTAACAGAGGGCGTACTTGATGAACCCGAATCACTATAATTGGAGTAGCGAACCGCTAGCTCAACACTTAAATGTTTCGCCAAATAAGCATCTTCAGCAATTGGAATGCTGGTTTCGATGTATGCTTCTTTGATTTTACGTTTTGGTGGAACATTGCTGTCTTCCTGACTCAGGTTACCGACTAATTTATATTTTCCTCTTACATCATCGAATTGATTGCTGGCTTCTTCTGTGCGGTATTCGACTCCTACTGCCATTTGAATAGTCCCTGCAGGTAAGTTGAAAACGTTTCCTACCGCACTTAGATTGAAGGTGTTCGTTGTGGCCTTGTGCTTACTCCAAATACCATCAACCATAATTGCATCTAGCAAATCGCTGTTAAGTTGCTCAAGGTCGACAAAAGGGTTCAGTGGTGAGCAATTATTTTCAGCAAGGCAAACCTCAGGGCCGCTCAGGCTATCTTGTAACAAAGTTCTATTCAGTGCTTCAGGATAAGTTGTTTTTGCTTCATAACGGCTATGTACAAGATCTGTGGACCAGGTCCAATTTTCAGATAGTTCGCCATTGAGCCCAAGGCGCACATGAAAAGGCGTTGTAACTGTTGTTGTGTTTCGTTTATTGAGGTTGGTCAAGCGACGGTTCAAGCGTACATCGCGGCCGAACGGATTATATTCATTATCTTTACTTACGAACAGGCCAGAGACTACCGCTGCTGCCTCTTGTGCGTAGTTTTCTTTGTCGGCGTAAAGTAATTGAGCGGTACCTTCAAGTGTATCTGTAAAATTGTAATATGTGTTTAACAGTATGCTGTATTCGGTTCTTTCGGATGCGTCTAGCGTTTCACTTTGAAAGTTATAGCCATGGGCTTCTTTATATTTCTTCTCGGCTTCTTCTTGCGCTATTTCTTCTAATTCCCAGCAGGCTTGCCCGACTTGTCCTCGATAAGTTGCAGAGAACGGGGAAAAGTCATCTAAGCTGCTGCCATTTGTGCCATTATTTCTGTGCATCATGTAGTAGGTTGCTGTGGCGGTGTCTGCATCGCAATCTGCATAAGTCGCATTGCCATCGGGCCCATAAATACTCAGCCAGTTGGTACCTTCAAAAATACCATCAACTTTGTGTGAGCTTCTATCGGGGTAGTAGAAACTTCGCGAGCCTCTGTTGTATGTTCCTATTTTCTTAGCTTCAATTCCTAATGTAACCCCACCTTCGTTAAAGCTGGTGCCGCCGACAAAGCTAAAAGTGTGAGTTGGGGCATCATTGTATTCACTGATACCTGTCGAGACATTCAGTTTGACACCCTCAAAGTCTTTAAGTAACTGGTAGTTAACCACCCCCGCAATGGCATCCGAGCCATAAATTGCAGATGCTGACCCTTTTTTAATATCCACCCGTTTTAGCATGGTTGTGGGGATGATTGAAATGTCCACCGAGCCATCGGTATCAGCCGCCATTCTGACGCCATCAAGCAAGTTTAAGGTTCGTGCATACCCTAAACCGCGTAATTGAATTTTTTGTCGACCATCATTATTTCTTGCATCGGCTCCAAAGTTTTCATCAATAGAAACCTGGTGGCCATTCATGGCGGGTAAACGTGTGAAAACATCGGTAATGGAAGTTAACCCGCTTAGCGCGATGTCTTCGCTTGTCACTGTTGTGATTGGTAAAGAAGAAGTGAGTTCGGGCCGGATCAACCGAGAACCTGTTACCGCAACAATCTCAATCTCATTGTCTTCATTTTTGTTATCTGATTCATTTATCTTTTCAGCAGAGAAACCAGGGTTTGGCATCAAAACTAGGGCTGTCGTGATGGCGATATGCACAGGCGATAAAGTGTAAGTCATAAGGGTCCCTTGATGGTTTATTGTTATTATTAACTGGGCAAGTGAATAACCGAAGTACATCAATAAGTTATATAAGTCACTCTACAGAGCAGTGTAACGAGAGCAATAAGCTGGGCAATTGAAAAAATGTCAACTTGTCAAAGATTGTTTTGGAATATGGTATTCTTGTTTTGTTTTTGGGTGGTTTGATTGATCTTTAAATAGAATGATTTAGTCGCCTTTTATTAATCACTTCATTGTGTTAGGTGTTGTATTTTTTATTTCTGCTGTTTGTGCAAATATGTCCTAAAGTTGCATTAATTGCATCTTTAGTTTGTTTGAAACAAGTATCCTGGTTAATGGTTTGTTTATTTTATTTGTTTTTTGTGTTATCGGCGTTGCGGGCTTTGGTGTGGTGATTTGAATCCATGTTAGTTAAAAAGTTTAACATCAGGAAGTAATGTATGGTCATATTCAACAAGCCTGCAGTGTTATAAAAGTTTTTGAAAAAGAGAGGTTTTGAAAGGCACCCAGTCTCAATTGTTCCTAGATAGGTTTTGAAAGACACCCAGCTTTCACTGTTCCAAATTTGGGTTTTTCTGCGTCACTTCGAAAAGAGGTTTTGAAAGAAGGTTTTGAAAGACACCCAGTCTTAATTGTTCCTTATTTGGGTTCTTTGGTTCACCACTGAATTATGTACAGCATGAAAAACTGGGTTAGTTGCGCTTATTGAGTTAGACAGCAGAAATATCGCATAGCGCTTGTTGCTGGTACGATGAGTTGTTACCCTCAAAGCAAATAATCATAATTCAAGGCAACATCATGCAGGAATTTTTCGAGAAATTTGCAATTAATACCAAAATTAACGTGGTATGGGGTGAAATGGATGCTTTGGGGCACGTGAATAATGTGTCTTACTTTCGTTACTTCGAAACCGCGCGAATTGATTTTTTGAAACAAACAGGGTTACTTTCTGTCTTATCAGAACCGACTCACAGCCCGGTACTGCGTGATACTTATGCGCAATATAAGCGACCGGTGACCTTTCCAGATACTTTGTATATTGGTTCATATATCACTGATATCAAAGAAGACCGCTTCACCATGCGTTACGAAGCGTTTAGTGAATCACAGCAGGCGATATGCACAACAGGGTATGCGAATGTGGTGATGTTTAATATGAAAACAGGGCAAAAATCGCCAATTCCAGAGAGCATGTTGACCATATTAAAGCAATACGAGATGGAGAGTGAGCAATAGAGCGGGTTTCTGTTTTCTGTAAATGCACAGGCAGCTTGTGCTCGTCGCTTCTGACATGAGTGACAGTCAGGCGGACCTTGGTTATAAAGATCCCCAAGGTTCGAAATCTGAGGTATGATTTTGGTATCAATAAGTTAGCAAAAACTATCTATGTCAAAATTAACCGCGAAACAAAACATAGCAGCGATAGTTACAGCGATTAAAGCCGAAGAGAAATCGCTCAGAGCTCGTTATCCTATACTTGAAAAGCAAGATGGCATAGCTATGGTTATTCTGCTGTTGTCATTATGTTCTTTTACTGGGGTTGCTACGCTTTATTATTTTGCTGCTATTCCCGCGTGGTTGTGCATTCTTTTGGTAGCCTTTATTACTTCCATTACACATGAACTTGAGCATGACCTGATCCACAAGCTGTATTTTAGTAAACGTCCGCTTATACATAACTTTATGATGCTAGTCGTGTGGTTGATGCGACCAAACACCGTGAACCCCTGGTATCGCAGAAAAATTCATTTGCACCATCATAAAGTGTCTGGCACCCCACAAGATCTGGAAGAGCGCTTAGTGGGTAATGGTATTAAATCTCCTTTTTTAAGAGCGATCGTCATCACTGATGGTCTGCTAGGTTTATTGATTAATTCAAAGTGCTTTAGTAGGGAAATTCGCGACTTCAGGTTTTTTCAGGTCTTCAATGCCGGTTTTCCCATTGCGACGGCATACTTTGCAATTTTATACGGTGTAATCGCTTTTCATGTGCTGCAATTTATTCACCCATTTGAACTACCTAACAGGGGAGTTGAGCTACTGGCGGTTGCACAATTTGTGATGGTGGTTTTGATTGTGCCTAATATTGTCCGCTCGACGTCTCTCAACTTGATCACATCTTCAATGCATTATTATGGTGGAGTGAGCAATGTGCTAGAGCAAACGCATGTGATCACCAGTCGCTGGTTCTTACCATTTCAACTCTTTTGTTTTGATTTTGGCCGTACACACACAATTCATCACTTTGTGCCGAATCAGCCCTTTTATATTCGGCAATTAATAAGCAAAAAAATACGGCCCATTATGGCGCTACATGGAGTACGTTTTGACGACTTACAAAGCTTGAAACGTGCAAATCATTACCCAACACCTTGAATAGTCAGATTAAACCAGAGACATCCAGTCAAACAGTGCTTTTAAAAGGCCATGCCAAACTGAAAGGCTTACAAACATGGTGGTTATATGCCTGGTCACAATGCTGGTGGAAACAAGGAAACTTCAATGCAAAAAGTTAAAGTTATAGCAATAGTAATCATTACTCTAATTTCAGCTTTTGCTAAAAGCTCAAGTAGAGAGCTATCACCGGAAGAAATAGCTTATCTAGATATTAAACAGTTGGCTGAAGCCGTTGAGCTTTACCATCGTGAATTCGGTAGTTATCCAACTAATGAACAAGGATTAGGTGTGTTGGCTCAGGAAGTACTTATCAGTAAAAGTTGCCCTTGTAAAAAAGAAAAGATTATCAATTGTAAGTGGAATAAAGACACCCAATTGAACTGTTTTTCGAATGGCAGCGGCAGGTTCAAGTTGAAAGACCTCCAAGCTTGGTAATTGGATATCCGAGCAAAGTTGCACCCAGCGTAATCCGTTCTTTTCCCATTGAGATTACAGCCAGCCTCAAGTGACTGAGATTGGACGATCAAGCTTAGAAGTGGATGTCCAAACAAAGCTTTGTTCCTGATTGCTAATCATAATTGGTATAGTTAAAGTAGCTCTAACAAATGGTTATCATACCCTTTAGGGACTGGGTTGTCGTGGCGATAAATGATCCTATGAGCACTGTCAAAAATAGAAAAATAAAAACGGTTTTTGAGCATACACAAGCAAACGTGTTGGTGATCCCACAAGCTTTGTATGCCATGAAAGATGCTATTGTGCTTAGTCATTACCGAAATTCAGCCATTGTTTACAAGAACCTGGCGCAGGATTTGGTAGATATTGAGTTTTATACCAATACACCTTGTTTCATATTTATTGAAAGTGGTCGAGAGGTGATCACTAATAGTAATAATGAGACTCTGGAGTTAAATGCTGGTTCGTCTGTATTTCTCCCTCAAGGGTTAAACCTGCAGTCTGACTTTGTTAAAGAAACGGAGTCTCTTAAAGCTTATCTTGTATTTTTTGATGATGATGTAGTCAATGAGTATGTCAGCAAAATCAAGATGCCAGTAGCTTGTCATGAAAATAAAGAAACGTTTTGTTTGTTAGAAAGTGGCGATGAATTTAGGGCTTTCTTTAACTCAATTCGATTTGAAATCAAATTGCCTTTGTATCTCAATATTAAGCTCTTGGAGTTGCTCCACCTTATTGCCTGGAGAGACGAGCTGGGTATTTTTAATGCATTGCTTGCTCAGCAAAAAAGGATCTCACCTAAACAAAATCTTACCCGCATGTTAGAAACGTTTGATGTGTTGCATTTAACCGTTAGTGACCTGGCCTGCCTTTCAGGCAGAAGTCTTTCAAGTTTTAATCGTGATTTTAAAGAACAATACAAATTAACACCTAAGAAGTGGTTACAAGAGAAAAAATTGTCTAAGGCGAAAGAACTCCTTATAAATAAAGAACTTTCTGTTACTGAAGTGGCTTTGAGCATAGGATATGACAATGTGTCGGCCTTTATAAAGGCGTTCAAACTTAAGTATGGTGTCACACCAAAACAGATAAAAAGGCTTTAATGACTGGAAATCGTTATTTTTGACAGCTTTTGGGTAGTTGGTTTTTGGCTATTTAATTAGTATGAACTCCGGTTTTTATCCCAAAGGAGTAAGAAATGAGTGTTAGAGTTACCCTAAACTGCCAAGTGAAACCAGAACAATTTCAAGCCTTGAGATCATTTCTAGAAGACAACTTACCCAATGTTAGGGGGTTTAAAGGAAATATGCTGGTTAGCGTTCTATTTGACGAAAAAAACGGTGAAATGCTTTTGGACGAAGAGTGGTTAACGGTAGAAAGTCACCAGAATTATTTGAGTTTCATTCACGGCAATGGCGTACTGGAAAAACTGAGCGCATTCCTTTGTGCGCCGCCAGTAATCAAGTATTTTGATAAGGTCGAGATTTAAGTACTGAAAAAATACGGATGTAGCACCTTACACAGAGCTGCAGTCGATTAATTAACCTGGCGCTCAATGTTTATTGTTGATCGCCATTAAATTCAAGGAGAAGGTATGAGGTTAATCATAATCCCCCTGATTGCTTTGATGTTTGCCAGTCATAGCATAGCGAGCGAAGAGATCGAGTTGCGCGATAAAGGCGTTGAGGCCGCATCAAAGGGGGACTTTAACTCTGCAGTAAAATACCTGAGAAAAAGCGCAAGGCTCGGTTTTTATACCGCTCAAGTAGAATTTGCCTATTTACTGGAATCAAGCCCTGAACCAATTCAAAATAAAATTGAGGCTTATGCTTGGTATGGCGTTGTTTTATCCAGAAATGGCACCGATACCGATTTTGCAAAAGAAAGGTTAGCCAGCTTAACCAAAGCAATGAAAAAGGAGGAGGTAGTTCAAGCAAAAGGAATCGCTGCAAAGTATATTAAGCTGTATTCAAAGTAGAGATTTACTGGCTTCGCTGCTTCAGTGGGCAAATGCAAATGCAACAACCCCTCATATTGCTGCGCTTTGGAGTGTGCGTACTATATTAACCAGAGGTGTTTCGGTGTATGAAACTGGCATCAGTAGTATTAGCTGTGTTGATAATGTATGGTTTTATTGAATCACAACAGAAAGGTTTTAAAAATATTTTGGTTGAGTGATTCTTCAAGGCCTTTAAAGGAACTAAAGTTCTTGTCGGCCTCTTCTGAGTCATACCCCAAATGTAATCCCGATCAATTTTTCCAAGTACAAAGATGCAAAGACACCCAGTAAATCCGACCTTCCCTTACTGAGGTTGCTTTATCCTATATTGGCGTTGCAATCTGCAATGCGGTCCCGCCCAGCGTATGGCTTAATCGGTTTGCCAAAGTACGATGATAAAGGGCCTAGCCCTGACGAAGGTTCGGTCGCTACAGACCGATTGGGTGTATCAATTTTAGAAGACAGACTCGGAACTCATTGGGGGCGTAGAACAGTTAGTTAAGGCAAGATATATATCAGAGCAACACATTTACAACGGACTGAGCCAAGTATCAAGCATGTTTAAAAGGTAAAAGAACACACGAGATAACGAAAATTCGCTATCTCGCAGGCCTACTCAGCTTGACAGCTCTGGCTGTTACACAGAACCATTTACATGGTCACTAAACAATCAGTGCATGTCTCTTTCGTCAAACAAGGAGTCATGGTTTCACAATAAAGAGAGTCTAGTGGTAAACCACCAACAACTGCCCCAGTGTTTTCATTAGCCAAAACTTTAGTGTTATTAAGTTTCTTAAGCATACCTTTCTTTAGTTTCAGTTTCATGGTTATTCCTTTGTTTATTTTGTGTTAAATAATAAGCTATCGCATTACATATGATAATACAATGTTTATTTTGTGTTCAGTTTAAGGTGGTTAGTTTTGAAGTACATAACAGAAATTGTCTGCAAATTTAGAATATTCGATCATTGCAATAGCACATAAGAAAAATAAACCGACAAACACATTCATGGCGTTGAAGCGCCAATATGAGCTGCTAGAAATTAGCCGTGCATTTGCCTATTACCAACCCAAGGGGAGTCGCAGGAAACGTTCGACAGTATGAAGACAATAGATGAAATACATCTGAAGTATCCGTTCATGGGTTGTGGGCGTATTGCCGGCGAATTGGCCTGGTTAGCAAGAGCAAGCTACACGCAGCTACATGAACATATATTGAGCTCCAGCGATGTCAAGCCGAGTAGGCCTATGGTAATTGCAAAGGCACCCAGCCAAATTTATCTATATTTTGTGATGCTGATCAGGCTGTGGAATGGGTGTCTTTGATCTCATTGATCTCATCACTACAAGTCGAACCGTGTTTTACGAGGGGAAGTTTCAAGTAGAAACTGCTTTTGAGTGAGTGTCCGAACAAAACTCTCCAACTCCGCGAACAAAACTCCGCACTTCGAGCTAAGCTTCCGCTGATGGTGTAGGTGCAAAATCTGATAAAATTACAAATTAAGTTAACCTTGCAGAAGGGGGGGAGTGTTGATGAGTGAAAGCAATGTAAAATATAAGCTTTTACATGATGACTCAGTAAACGGAGTCAAGATGCAATTATTCAGCGATTTTGATGGTGAAATTGCTGACGTGATCAACCGTGAAAATGTAACTTCTCTGATGCTAAATCAATGGCTGGGTTGGAAGTGTGAGCCATTGGATTTTTTGACAGAGCTCACGCAGCTTAAAGCGTTGTATATCTTTGATTCGACAATCACAGATATCTCAAAAGTATCCCATTTAGTGAATCTGGAAGTGCTATATTTGGAGTGCCCCAAATTAAAGGTTGGATTTGATGTTTCACAACTTTGTAACTTAAAAGATGTGCGGATCGACTGGAAACCTTGCTTAAAAAATATTTCTGAGAGCACTTCAGTTGAGGTTTTATTGTTGAATGGATTTAAGGAGGAATCGCTAAGTGGTTTATTACCATTAACCATCCGCAGATTAGATCTCATAAAGCCAAGTAAGTTGAAGACCTTAGATGGGTTAGAAAAATTAAGTGAGCTAAATTCTATTTCGTTATATCAATGTAGAAAGTTGGAGAGCATTGATGCCATAACTTCGTTAGGCCTTGCTAGTGTTGAAATAGAAGGATGTAAACAGGTCAGAGGGTTATCAAAACTACTCACTCTATCTGGGTTAGAAGGTTTAGTAATTGAAAATTGCTCGACCATTGAATCTATTTCTGGCATTTCTAAGCTGCGTAAACTGCAAAAACTACGAATAGCTTCAACCACGATATTGGACGGTGACTTGTCTGAACTGGTCGGTATGAGGCTTAACAGTCTGTTTTTAGAAAGAAAAAAATCGTACTCTCATAGCCTGGAAGAAATTAGAAAATCTTTGATTTAAAGAAATATTGTTACGAACAAATACAACCCAATAATTTTTGAATCCAAAGCCTCACACTTGCGGGGCTTTGCTTTTCCTGGCTTTGGAGAAGAAAAAGCTCTGCTCTGACATGGTTAATTCAAGTAATAGTGCGTGTCTACTAAACACAGATTTGTCTACCAAACACACCTTAACTGGGTGTTAAATAAAAAGATAAGTTCAAGAGGGTAAAGCCACCTGTCACACAGGTGGCTTTTTGTGGTTAGTCGCTGCCGCGTAGTGAATAAATCACTCGGTTGCGGATCAGCGGGCTGCTTGCATAGATAGCAGACAACACAGATGTGCCTACAATCACCAGCAATGACAGTAGTACGCTGACTATATCCAGCTCTACAAAGTAAGTGCTGTGGTTGCTTAGGTAATAGTAAATCCCAACCAGGCCAAGCAGTGCTATCACGATACCACTCAGCAGAGGTGTCATCGCATCTTTAAGCAGTAAAGAGATGATACGATTTGGCGCCGCACCAATGGCCATACGCACGCCCAGTTCAAACTTACGCAGTGTCACACTGTAGCTGAACATACCGTACAGACCAATGGCTGCGAGCAGGATAGACAAGACACCCAGCGAAGCTGAGATCCAGGCAAAGATGCGATCCAGTGCCAGTTTCTGGTCATGGATGCTGGTCATGTCATAGGCGTCGTACAGATATACCTGAGAGTGTACTTGCTCTGCCAGCTGGTTGTATTCCAGAATGCTGACTCGATTGTTCGGCTTATACTTCACCATAAAGCTGGCCGCCGAGATGCTTGGAATATAAAAGCGTGGACTATTTTCCTGTGCAGGTACCTGCATATCTTCAACGATACCTACGATAATGTAAGGGTCTTTTTGACGAGGTAAATACACAGGGCGGTCAAGCACGTTACCACTTGGGTCAATTTGCTCGGCCATGGTGCGGTTGATGATCGCAACCTTCTGGCGATTGGCGACATCTTCAGCGGTAAAGTTACGGCCCTGATGCATTGGCAAACCAATTAAAGGTACGTATTGCTCATCGATGAGTGCTACCCCCGGGCTGATGCGGTCACCACCGCCTTGCTCCGTGGTTACCGCTATGGTCCATTCCATGTTTTTAGTGCGAGCCATAGGGGCATTGGATCCTATACTGACTTCGGCAACCGACGGATGCGTGGCAATTTTATCTTTCAGATCCTGTACCAGGCTCATCCATTGCTCACGGGTTTGCAGATCGACTCCACCCAGCTCCATAGACACATAGGCAACCTGTTCAGATTCAAATCCAAGCGGGCGCTGGATATTGTCTAACGCTTTGCTCAGCACATAGGCATTACAGGTTACCAGCAGTGCGCTGAGGGCTACCTGGCTGGCCATCAGGGTCGTGCGCAGGCTTCTTGAAATTTGCAGGCCGCTGCCTTTACCACTGGTTTGAATGGCACCCGCCAGAGCACGGTACTTGATCTGTTGTGTGGTAATGGTGGCAAACGCAAACGCCAGTAACCAGGCAACCGCAAATGAGAAGACCACAGTTGCCACATTCAGGTGTAGCTCTGCGACGCGCGGAATATGGTTTTGTGCAAAGCTGACCAGCAGATTGTTTGCAATCAAAGTGATCACGACGGAGAAAACCGCTGCGGCTGTCATTACCAGGCCAATTTCAGCCAGAATCGCAGAGAAAATATGACGCTTGTTGGCGCCCAGTGCGGCCTGAATACTGAATTTACGATGGTTGTTGGCTGCACGGGCAAGTACCAGGTTGGTCACGTTAACCGCCGCAATCAGCAGCAGGATGATCATACCCGCCAGCATCAGTAAGGTTTGAGAACGGGTATCACCCAAAATGACCGTTTCAAACTTTTCTAAAGTAACGTCAATTTTGCGCGATTCAAAGTAAGCCACGCCTGCGTTCTCGGCGCGGAATTTGGTATTAATGGCGTTGCTCAGTACCAGTTCAGCCTGTTTAGGCGATTGATCTGCTTGCAACTTAGCAACCATAAAGATATCGATGAAGAACAGTCCCCAGTCGGTATCGTCTTTTTCACTGACCGGGTTGAAGTCCCATGGCATCCACACCTGCGTTTTATTGTCGACCGACATTAACTGCGGTTCAACGAATTGAGGGCTGGTCACACCAATTACCGAGAACTTAGTGCCCTGAATTTCCAGAGTCTGGCCCAGTACATCCTGGCTGCCGGCATAAAAGTCCTGCCAGAAATCATAGCTGATCACGGCAACTGGGTTGTGGCTGTCTTTGCGTTCAGTGTCCTGAAAGCCACGACCCAGCGCATATTCAGCCGCCAGCAATTGCATGAACTCCGGGCCTGTGTATGCCGCTTTGAGTTTGCTTTTGCTCGGGTCATTTTGCAGTATCTCTTCGCCATATTTAATAAAGGTGTGTTGCTCAAAGAGCTCTGCGGAGTTGGCCATTTCGCGCAATCCCGGGTAGTTCTGGGCATTGGCGAATTTAAGCTTGCCATCGTCGGTATGACGCCAGTTACTGATCACCAGTCGTGACTGATCCGGGTAGGGCAAAGGTTCGAAGCTCAACAGGTAATTGAGGTTAAAAATGGACGACAGGGCACCTAAGGTGATCCCTAAGGTCAGCACTATGGTGATAAAATAACCTGGTGCACGCAGCAGGTTATTCAGCGCGTTGCGCAGATTCTTTTTGAATAACATATCACACAGCCTCCGCAACCTGCTCAATGTGCTGCTCAATGAGGCCTTCACTTAAGCGGAATTGCTTGTTGGCGTGATCGGCATACCGAGGGTCGTGCGTAACCAGACAAATTGTCGTGCCATTGTCGTTGAGTGATTTCAGCATCGCCATTACCGCATCACCATTTTTGGAATCCAGGTTACCGGTGGCCTCATCAACCAGCAGTAGAGCAGGTTCACATACCAGTGCCCGTGCAATCGCCACACGCTGTTGCTGACCGCCCGAAAGCTGGTTTGGCTTGTGACCAGCGCGGTTCAGCATATCAACCGTCGCCAGACATTTTTCAACGCGGGTGCGGATCTCTTCGTCGCTATATTGGGTGTTTGCATAATCCAGTGGTAATGCCACATTGTCGTACACACTCAGCTCATCAATCAGGTTAAATGACTGGAAAATGAAGCCGATTTTCTGGTTACGAATGGCTGCCGCTTCTTTAATCGAAAGGCTGCTGACGTCCATGCCATCGAGCATATAGGTGCCCTCTGAAGGAATGTCCAGCAGACCCAGGATAGACAGCAAGGTTGATTTACCGCAGCCAGAAGGGCCACAGATTGAAACAAACTCACCTTCTTTGATTTCTAAATTCACGCCACGCAGTGCATGGGTTTCCATTTCTTCCGTCGCGTAGACTTTTTTGATCCCGTTAAGGGTGATAATTGACTTGGACATAAAATGCTTCTCCCGGCTCCTAGTTGATGATGCCTATTGTTTTTGATTCTTTAAAACTGGCCATATCCGATAAAATAAAGATGTCGCCCAGTTTGGCTCCTGAGGTAATTTGTAAATAGCGTCCGGCGTCTTCGCCAAACGTGACCTGCGCCCGATAAGCCGCATCGCCACTGTCATCCAGTTTGAACAAGGTTTGTGTCGACTGGGTTCTGACGTTGACCGGACGTTCGATATAAAGGGTATTTTCTAGTGCTTTAGTGAAGATTTTTGCATCGACACTGAGTTCAGGCCGCGCCGAGCTGGATAGCTCTGCAACAAATGCAACTTCGACCTCAACCATGCCATCCTGTACTTCTGGGGTAATGCGCTGTACTTTTGCAGCAACCTGATCGTTGCGAATTTTAACGGTTGCAGCCTGACCAATCTGAACGCGTTCAGCCTGCGACTGAGACACTTTGATCAGACCAACCAGGTCATCCTCACTGCCTACCAGCGCCAACTCCTGGCCTGCGATAACACTTTGACCCAGCTCAACCGGTGAGCGCTGCAAAATACCGCTCATGCCCGCTTTGACGGTTAGCCTGTTGACCCGATCCTGGATTGCCTGATGCTGGGCTTTTTGCTGTTCCATCTGACCTTCCTGAATGGCATAGGCCTGTTCGTGAACCAGTTTGAGCTGCGCCATCCGATTCTCTTGAATATCGATTGACTCTTGCAACTGCTCATATTCAAGTACAGTGGTGTTGTAGCTTAGTCGCGATACTATCCCTTTCTCTACCAGCTCAGTTTCGGCGGCTTTTTTCAGTGCCAGCTTTTTATACTCGGCACGCAGTTCGCTCAGCTTAGAGGATTCGGTAAGTAACTCTCGTTTATTGTCCAGTGCCAGGCGTTTGAGATTGGCTTCTTCTTTTGATAGTGCCATCAAAGAGCGTTCTAACTCTTGCTCCATTTCCGGGTTACTCATCCGTAAAATAACCGAATCCGGGGTGACCCGGGCGCCAGGCTTGAGTACCACTTCGTCAATGGTGGCAGGGTAGCGGGCAGTGATCAGCTTTTGGCTGTTTGATCTCAGTACACCAAAGCCGGTGATTTCAGCTTGCAACGTGCCCCGTTGCACTTGTGCTGTCACTATGTCGTTGCGTTGGATCTTGCGCTCGCCATCGGGTTTTAAGGCAACCCAGCCCAGGATCGAAACACACAGTAACGCGGCACCTGTCATCAGATACTTTTTATTCGATTGCTTTTTAGCTTTGTGTTTGACTACATCCATCTCTATTCCTTAAATGACGTTCCCGGGCCCTGTCGGGCCCGGCATTACGTTATGCGGTTTGCGCTTTAGTATCGTCAGCTTGCTGGTCCGGGCTGGCATCATCGTCATCATTGGCTTCGTCAATGTTGCGAATGTGCTTGTTCATAAAGCCCAGCACAGCAAATAGTACTGGCAGTGCCGCGAGCAGGATGAGCATTAAGCCAATACCACGACCCGGGCCGGTGCCAATGATTGGTCCGAAGAAGTTTGATACCGCATTCTCACTACGCATAACCGGCTCAAACACATAGTCGGCCAGAGGTCCGGCGAGGAAATCACCCAGCGGAATGGTAAATTGTGCAAACATCCTTCTCAGAGCAAACACACGTCCTTGCATTTTTGGTGGGATACGTGTTTGCCAGATAACCTGGCTACTGCCGTTAATGGTAGGAACACAAAACTGGAACAGGAACAGGCCTATCATAACGACCCAGATCATATTGCTCATACCCATGATGAACAGACAAATGCCCATGGCCAGACCGCCGAACAGAATACCGTTGATCTTGCGTTGCGGACCGCCACTCCATGCCAGGTAGCTGGCACCAACCAGCGAGCCGATACCGCCAACGGATAACACCAGACCTGTCTGCCAGTTTTCGGCAGTGAAGTTCACCATAGGAACAATGGAAATTGTGCCCATACTTACTACGAAGTTAACAAGGCAGAAAAATAATAGCAAATAGACGAGATCTTTTTGCTGGAACAGGTAGTTCCAGGCCACTTTGATCTCCTGCCACATGTTAGATTCTTCTTCTGCGCCCTCATAAGGTTCAGGTTTAGGGATTTTCACCAGTAGCAGGGTGCACAGGGCAAATACAAAGGTCACTAAATCAATGATGAAGATAGTGAACAGATCCACAAAGGCTAGCAGAGCGCCCGCTAACAGTGGTCCTGCAATCAGTGAGATAGAACCAATCATCTGCATCAGGCCCGATACCCGGCCATAATCCTTACGCTCAATCAGGGTAGTAATGGCTGCGATATTCGCCGGCCCCTGGAAGGCTGTGGCGATGGCAGAGATACCCACACCGATAAAGATGATCCACATGTTCAGCATGTCGAAGTAGAAACACGCTGCCAGACCAAGCGTGACCAATGCGCTGAGGGTATCAGCAAAAATCAAAATCAGCTTACGGTCGTAGCGGTCAACCAGTGCACCGATAATGGGAGAAAAAATAATGGCCGGCAGACCGGTTATCACGGCAACCATAGTAAAGCTGGTTACTGAGTCGGTTTCGCCCAGTAGCCAGATACCGACGGCAAAGCTGGTGATCCCTGAGCCCAGTACAGATACCATCTGTCCCAGCCACATAAGGTAGTAGGTTTTCATCCCACTACTGGAGTTTTTGATTGTCTCAAACATGGAAAAATCTCTTCATTATAATTGGTTATAGGTTGCAAGGATCTCTTTTAAACACGCTTCACAATGCTCAGCAAGGCGCGCTATTTTGGCTTCTTCAAACTGATTACTACTGAATTCCCAGCGCACACTCAGTTGGTTCTGCTTGATATAAACACCCACGGCAAGAGGACGCAGACGCTTGGTTTCTTTATCCAGACCATAGCCGCCGAAGCCATCTTCACGTTGTAACACGCGCAGATCGGCGACATTGTCATGGCCGAAGTAGTTAAAGAACACCTGAGGTTCAGGGACGGTATTAAAGTGGTCGATTAGCTCCTTATCTTTTGCCAGATAGCGCAGTACGCCATAGCCGATACCGCCGTTAGGAATGGCTCTGAGTTGTTCATTGATATATTTCATGGCACCAACCGGACTGCGGTTGTCGCCATAGCTGAGAAAAGCGGGGTAAATGGTATTGAACCAGCCCACGGTGCGAGACAAGTCGACGTCATCAAACAAAGGTTCACGACCATGACCGAGCAGGTCGATCATCAGACAGTTTGAGTCACACTCACGCATAAAGGCATAGACGATACTGGTCAGCAAAACACTGTCTATTTGTGCGCCCGTTACCTTAGTCACTTCTGTTGTCAGCAAGGTGGTTTCGGCTTCATCGAACTGCACATAAACACTTTGTGAAGAGGCCATGCTGTTGACGCCATCCGGGAAGTCCTTTGGCAAATCGGCGGCATGTTTACGCTCTTCGAGCATCCAGTAATCACGCTGCTTCAGGGCATCTTCCGACTGGCTCCACTGGGTCAGTTTCTCCACCCACTGAGCAAAGGAAGTGCCTTTTTTGGGCAGCTCCAGTGGCTCATCGCGACTGATCTGACGGTAGCAGGTTTCAAAATCATCTATGATGGTATGCCAGCTGCCAATATCCGCCAGCATAAAGTGGCCGATCAGGAACAGCATAGGTTTTTCACCTGGGCTTGCCGGGTACAGGATGGCGCGAAATAGCGGGCCATTGGCCAGGTCCATGGCAGTTGCTGTATCGAATATATGATAGTTAACCTGCTGTGCCAGCGTACGCTCTTGGGTTTCTTCAAGGCTTGCCAGCGTCAGTGGCGCCCTGGCTGGTAGTTCATCACCTATCAGCTGATGCTGACCAGACGCATCTGTGGTCAGGCGCATTCTCAACGTGTCGTGCTGTGCCATCACATGTAACAGAGACTGCTCAATTGCTGAAATATCAAAGTCTTTGTCTCTGGGTAGCAGGAATACACCCAGAGTGTGATATTCCGGATGAGTATGAGACAACTCCAGGAAGTGCTTTTGTGCCGGTGTCATAGCAACCGGGCCAACCACAGGCTCGACCTGACGCAGGATCTGCGTGGTCAATGATGCCTCGGCCAGGGCACGCACGGTTTTGTGCTGGAACACTTGCTTTGGCGTGATTTCGATATCAAACGGTTTGGCTTTGGCAACCAGGCGGATCACCAGTAGTGAGTCACCCCCCAGGCTGAAAAAGTCGTCGTCTATGCCCACTTGCGGCGTTTTAAGAATTTCGCTGTACAAGCGGCACAGCGTGGCCTGCAAGTCATTTTCCGGAGCACAGTAGGGCACTTTACTGCTCATCGCGCTCATGTCTGGTACCGGTAATGCGCGACGGTTCAGTTTACCGTTGGGCGTCAGAGGGATCTGCTTAAGGTATACAAATAAGCTGGGTACCATGTATTCGGGCAGCTTTTTCTTAAGGTGACGAACCAGCTGTTCCTGCTCCAATTCACCCGCAGCACTGCTGTAATAAGCGATGAGCTTTTTATCACTGCCAAATGTGTGCACCTGACAAACCGCTTGCTCTATGTCGTTGTGGCTGTTCAGTGTGCTTTCAATTTCGCCTAGCTCGATACGATAACCGCGCACTTTTACCTGATCATCGGCACGGCCCAGGAAGATGATTTTGCCGCTCGGGTCGTATTTGGCCAGGTCTTTGGTACGATACAGTCGCAGAGTCTGACCTTTATAGTCATGGCTGATAAATGCCTCGTCAGTCAGGTCATCACGATTGAGATAACCACGGGCAAGACAATCACCAGTGACGTACAGTTCGCCAGGTACGCCAGGCGGTACTGCCTGCATCTGGCTGTCGAGCAGCAACATTGTGACATTTTCAATCGGTTTACCTATGGTTACCGCACCGGTTTCTCCGTCACCACTTTCAATTCGGTGGCGTGAACACCATACGGTGGCTTCGGTAGGACCATAAAGGTTCCAGAATGACGAGGATTTAAGCAGCAGGTCTTCTGCCAGCTCAGGCGGGAGTGCTTCACCGCCACAGAGGATCCGCATGTCGCGTTTACCCTGCCAGCCCAGTTCCAGCATCATTCGCCAGGTCGATGGGGTGGCCTGCATTACGTCGATATCGTGGCGGTCAATCAATGCGATAAGCTGGGTTGGATCCAGCACTTGCTCTCGTTGTGCCAATACCACAGTGGCGCCGCTGATCAGGGGCATAAAGATCTCAAGCACCGCAATGTCAAAACAAATAGTGGTGCAGGCCAGCAGTTTCTCGCCTGTGCGCATGCCGGGTGCCTGCTGCATAGCAAACAGGAAGTTACTGACACTGTGATGTGGGATCATCACCCCTTTGGGGTTACCGGTCGAGCCGGATGTGAAAATCACATATGCCAGCAGGTCTAAATCATTGGCCACATCAAAGCTCAGCGCGATATCCGCATCCGGCTGCGGTGCAGCTGTGCTCAACAAGCCATCGGGCGTGATCAGAGTCAGCTGACTATACTGGCTGAATTTCTCACTGAGCGAGTCATTGGTGATCACATATTGTGTCTGAGCATTGTCCAGCATATAGCTGACCCGCTCTTTCGGATAGTCGGTATCAAGTGGAATATACGCAGCGCCGGTTTTCAAAATCGCCAGCATGGCGACTATCATAGACGCATTGCGGTGCGTGGCCATGGCCACAAAGTCACCCGCACGCACACCTTGCTGATAAAGGTGGTTCGCCAGGGCATTAGCACGGTTTTCTAACGCCTGATAGCTCAGGGTGAGGTCGCCATCGATGATGGCACTGGCATTGCGGGTACGGTTAACCTGCGCACTGACCAGCTGGTGTAGCGGCTGATGATCAAAGGTGTGTTGTGGCCCATCCTGCCATTGCTCTGTGATGGTCTGCTGCTGCTCCTGAGAGAGCAATGAAAACTGCTCAATTTTTTGTTCAGGCGCGGCTATCACGCGCTCCAGCAATAATGCAAAGTGACCGGCAAGTCGCTCAATCGACGCCATATCAAACAGATCAGTGTTGAACTCGACAAAGCCACTCAATGTATCTGACTGACTAAAGTAGAAGGTCAGATCCAGTTTGGACGTTTTGTTCTCCGAGCTCATGGGCGCAAACAGGGGTTGCTGCCCTGACGATGCCGGATTACCCATTGATGAGGTGGTGTTATCGAGGATCAGCATGACCTGGAAAATAGCGGCGCGGCTTAAATCCCGGGTCGGGTTTAACTCATCCACCAGTTTTTCAAATGACACGTCCTGATTAGCATAAGCATCAAGCAGCGTTTGCTTTTCCAGATCCAGCATCTGAGTGAAGCTTAGCTCGGGCTCCACCTGGGTGCGAAAGGCCAGAGTGTTGGTAAAAAAGCCCAGAGCCTGCGCCAGGGTGGGTTTTTCACGGTTGGCAATCAAGGTACCGATGGCAAAGTCGCTCTGACGCGTGTATTTGTGCAATAAAATGCGCAGTACACACAGCAGCAGGTTATAGGTCGTGATACCACGTTGCTCGCAAAACGCACGTACCCGTGCAGCCAGGTGTTCTTCCAGTGGCAGCCCGCAGGCATCGCCGTTAAAAGTGCGCTCGGCCGGGCGAGGGCGGTCGCAATACAGTTCAATCGGCGGAACGGCTTCGAGCTGTTTCAGCCAGTACTGCAGTTTGCTTTTCAGAGCTTCCTCTTGTTCAGGCATACGTTGCCAGCAGGCATAGTCAATATAGCTGGCCTGCGGTTTAGCAGGCTGCTCGCCTTTGCCCGACAGTGCGGCATAGGTTTGGTTGACATAGCGAATAAACAGATTGTGCGACCAGGCGTCAAATCCGATGTGGTGCACATTGACATACCAGATGTAGTGATCGCCGGCGAGCTTGAACAGGCGAGTGCGGAAGATGCCTTCGCGAGTAAGATCGAATGCGCGTTCGCAATCTTCCTCAATTTCTCTGAGCGCGTCCTGTTTGCCTTGCTCAAGAGTACGCTCTGAGAAATCGACAATGGGCAACACCCGATATTTGTCCTGCGCTTTGAGCTCATCCATGCTAAGGATGACCTGATGCGCTTCGCCCTGATCTTCGTCAAACCGACAGCGCAGAATGTCGTGATCTGCCAGGGTTTGCTCAACGGCCTGAGTAAAACTGTCCAGATCCAGCGGTTGTGTGCTCTGGTATAGCTGAGGAATGCTGTATTCCGGGCTCTCTGGTTCGTAGCGAGACAAGAACCAGATCCTTTGTTGTTCATGCGAGAGTGGAAAACGTTGCTGCGCTGCTTTAGCCACGACGGGAATGTCGTTGGCCACCGCTTTGGCTGCTTTGTTTTTTTCCGCAAGTTGTTGCAGTAACTTAGCCCGTTTTTCGGGGCTAAGTGCACTGAGTTTCTGTTGAATATCCATAATGCCTCATTGTTATTCTTGTTCTAGTTCCATCAGTAATGCAGCTAAATCGGCGTCATCCACCTGACTTAACTGTACTTGCTCAATGTGACTGCTGAGCTGGCTTACGCTCTGATAGGCCAGTACATCGGCAATCGTCAGGCTGCTCAGGCCAAATGCCTCGTTGAGTCCTGCGACCAGTTGCATGGCCAAAATAGAGTTGCCCCCGAGTTTAAAGAAGTTGTCACTGAGCCCGACTTTGTCCTGGCCGAGAATGTTCTGCCATAAGTCACAAATGGTTCGCTCTGTCTCACTTTGTGGTGCCTGGTAGGGCATTAACTGGGTGAGCTGATAGCGACCCAGTGCCTTTTTATCGACTTTACCGCTGGGCGTCAGTGGCAGAGTGTCCAGTGCTATCAGATGAGTCGGCACCATAAAGTGAGGGAGCTGAGCTGATAAACCGGTGACCAGCTGCGTTTCTTCCAATGTGCTCTGGGCGACATAGAACGCCGCCAGCACAGGCTCGGTCTGGGTCTGGTTGATGACCACAGCACACTGACTGACACCGCTTTGCCGTTCAAGTACCGCTTCAATTTCCTGAAGCTCGATACGGTAGCCACGCAGCTTCACTTGATCATCCAGGCGCTGCAGGTAAGCCAGTTCACCATTGCCAAGCTGACGAACTAAATCTCCGGTCAGATAGGCATCGACAGGTTGGCCATCAATATCCAGGGTAACGAACTTCTCGGCATTCAGCTCAGGGCGGTCACGGTAACCCATGGCCACACCCTGGCCCGCGATAGCCAGTTGTCCCATTGCACCAAAGCGTGCCAGCTGATTATGCTCATTCAGCACATACAACTGGGTATTGTGGATCGGGCAACCTATGGTCACGCGCTCACCGGGCTGGATCTGTTTGATGCTGGACCAGACGGTGGTTTCTGTCGGGCCGTACATGTTCCACAGTGCCTGATTATCTTGTACTAATTGTTGTGCCAGTGCATCGGGCAGAGCTTCACCACCAACCAGACAAGTGAGGTTAGACTTGCCTTGCCAGTTTGCGCTATACAGCAGACGCCAGGTGGCGGGCGTGCCCTGCATCAGGGTAATATCCTGCTGTGTAATCAGGGCACAAAGTTGTGCGCCATCTTTGCTTTGTACATCGTTCGCCAGTACCAAAGTGGCACCACAGTACAGTGGCAAGAAAAGTTCCAGCACAGAAATATCAAAGGAGTAGGGGGTAATGGCCAGCAGCTTGTCTGTGGCGGTGCACCCTGGTTTTTCAGCCATTGCGTACAAGAAGTTATTCATGTTGGCACGGCTGATATCAACCCCCTTAGGCAGACCCGTTGAACCCGAAGTGTAGATACAATAGGCCTGATTTTCAGGGCGATACTCAGGTGTTGTTAATGCACAGGTGGCCGCATCGAGCTGATTGATGTCAACAAGCTGGCAGTCTGCGCCAAGGCTAAAGCCGGACTCTGTGCTATCGCTGAGTACAAATCTGACCCCCGCATCCGTTGCAATAAAGCTCAGGCGTTCGCTGGGGTAGTCGGGATCCAGTGGCAGATAGGCTGCACCACAATGAAAAATGGCAAGCAGGCTGATCAGTAAGTCTCCCTGGCGTGGCAGTGAGACCGCGATAAGGTCGCCCGGTTGTATGCCAAGCTGGTGGAGTTGCATGGCACGCGTTTCAACCGCCTGCTGTAGTGCTTCATAGCTCCATTGTGCTTCGCCACAGATAAGCGCAGTCTGCTGCGGGTGCTGCGCGGCGTGGTGCGCCAGCTGTGCCAGTAAGTCAGGGATCTGCGCAGGGGCAATGGCTGTTCCTTGCGGCAGATTTGCCAAAGTGTCTGACTGAGCTGTGCTTTCTAATGTCTCTACCGAGCCGTCAAGGCTGCTCGCCAGCTGCGTCATAATCGCAATATAGCGTGCACGCAGCAAAGCGATAGTATCGGCAGAGAATAACTCTTCGCTGTATTCCAGGTGCCCTTTTATCCCCGCAGGAGAGGCGACCAGAGTTAAGGTCAGGTCAAATCTGGCGGTGTCATTGGGCGTATCCGGCAAAGACAGTGTCAGCGTATCCGTGATGGGGTGTGACTGCTCCGCGCTGCTGCTTAAAAAGTTAAAGAATACCTGAAATAGCGGGTTGTAATTTAAAGCCCGGTCGACGTCCAGTAACTGGACTAACGATTGTAACGGCAGGCTCTGGTTGTCAAACCCAGACAAGATGCGTTCCTGCGTTTGTGTTAGCAGCTCAGTCAGAGTTTGCTCAGGCGTCAGTGTCATGCGAATTGGCAGGGAATTAACAAATAATCCCACAACCTGATCCAGCTGATGGCCCGGGCGTCCGGAAACCGGAATGCCAATGGCGAAATCCTGCTGTCTCGATTGCTCTTGCAATAACAGTGCAAAGGCGCACAGAGACAAGGTATATAAAGAGACGCCAGCGCGGCTTGCCTGCTGTTCCAGCTGCTGACTTTGCGCCGCTGGCAGCGTCAACTCTAGACGACTTCCCCGGAAGCTGGGACGGGCCGGGCGAGGTGCATCGAGCGGCAAGTCCAGAGTATGCGGCATACCGTTTAACGCATCGAGCCAGTATTGCTGGCTGTGTGCTAAAAATGTCTGGCCCTGCTCAGTATGCTGCCAGTGAGCGTAATCCAGTAACTGCACCGTCAATTGATCTGGCTGCCAGTGATTGCCCCGAAGCTGCTGATAATAACAGGCGGTCAGTTCTTTGATCAGCACATCCATCGAGGCGCCATCGCAGAGAATATGGTGGATCACTAACCCCAGCCAGTGACGGCCATCCTCTAGCTGATACAAGACCCAGCAGTAGGCTGGTTTGGCCAAATTGAACTTCTGCTTGAGCAGAGTATGAAAGTGCGCTTTTGCCTCTGTTTCATTCAGTTGCAGCGTTTGTAAAGGCAGCTCAACGGTATTGAGCACTTGCTGGCGGGCCTCGCCCTGATGCTCAACAAAGCAGGTGCGCAGAGCTTCGTGCCTGGCTGTCAGGGCTTGCAGTGTGCTGATGAGTACGGTTTTATCCAGCGGGCCATCAAGCTGCACTAACAGCGGCATATTGTACAGTCCGGCTTCACCGGCATATGCATCCAGCACATACATCTGTTGCTGGCTGTGAGTCAGGGTGCCTGCCTCTGTGCGAGAAACCGGTTGCAGTGCACTCATGCGCTGCTCTGTTTGCTGCTGCTCCAGCAATTGCGCTTGCTGTGCGATACTTGGCGCTGCGAAAAACTGCTTCAGCGTGAGTTCTTTATCTAACTGCTGCGTGATCTGACTGAGCACCTTGAGTGCTGCCAGTGAGTGACCCCCTTGCAGGAAAAAACTGGTTTCACAACAGAGCCCGGTCTTATTCAGTACCGTCTGCCAGATGGTCAGCAACGTCGCCTCAAGCTGCGAATTGGGCGCAGCACGCTGAGTCAGTGCGTTAACCACATCGGCTTTAGGCAGGGCTTTTTTATCAATTTTCCCCCGTGCGGTCAGCGGCAGCGCATCAAGTTGAATAATGTGCTCAGGGAGCATATAAGCGGGTAAAGTCTGAGCCAGCACATAGTTGAGCTTGTCTTGCTGTAACTGTGCCTGACTGACGACATACGCAACCAGGGTTGGCTGAGGTGCTTGTTGCACTACGCAAATACTGGCGGTCACACCAGTGATGTTGTTTAGCTGACGGCTGATTTCTTCCAGCTCAATCCGGTAGCCCCGGAATTTCACTTGCTCGTCAATGCGGCCTTTGAAATAGAGCAGCCCCTGTTGATCGTAATATGCCTGGTCGCCCGTTGCATACAAGCGTTGCTCGAGCAGAGGGTGGACAGCAAATTTTTCGGCGCTTACCTCTGGCAGGTTTTGATAACCTTGCGCCAGGTTGTCACCACCAATATAGAGCTGGCCAAGCACATAAGGTGCAACCGCATGACCCTGCTGGTCCAGCACATAGACCTGGCTGTGTGGCAGCGCAGAGCCAATTGGTACTGGCGAGCGGTGAATATCAAGCTGATTGACTTCGTGGGCACTGCAGCTGATAGTGGCTTCACTCGGTCCGTAGGCATTGATAAAGCGTTGGGTTTTGGGGTTGGCCAGCGCGAACCAGTTGGCAACGGTGCGATTTTGCAGTTGTTCAGTGCCGGTTACGACCAGTTTGATCTCACTTGGCAGCGGCTGATCTGCATGACGCAGTTGCTCCATCCAGGCATGCAAATAGCCCGTCGGCAGGCTCAGATGATTGAGTTCGTAGCGCGCAATCAGATCACCCAAATCGGCAAAAGAGGGGGTGTCTTTTGCCGGACGCAGCACGACCTGACCACCGTGATACAGGATCGGGAAAAACTCTTCCAGTGCCAGGTCAAATGACAATACCGAAAATTGCAGCGCTCTGGTATGCGCCCCCAGGTGATAGAGCCCGGCAACCGCCTGACAGTGGTTATTGAGCGCTTGTCTGGTTACGCGCACCCCTTTGGGCGTGCCCGTAGAGCCTGAGGTATATACCAGATAACCCAGTTCAGGATCTGTGCTCGCCTGTGTATTAAGCACGGTCAGTGCAAGCTGGTTTGTGTCATCAGTTAACATTACGCTTGCCTGAGCATCCCGGGCAATAAACTCGCGCCGTGACTGAGGTAAAGCAGGGTCAATGACAACGAAGGCACAATGGGCAAACTGGGCCGCCAGCATGGCTATCACGCAATGGTAGCTTTGCTCACAGCTAATGGCGACGGTCTGTCCGGTCTGTGCAACAGAGCGCAGCTCACTGCTGACGCTGCGCACCACCTGGAGTAACTGGGTATAAGTAAGGCTGGTATCCTGATCCGGTTGTACGCCGGGCGCAACCAGTGCAATGGACTCTCCCTGATGCTCAGATAACGCGATGAGTCGCTCACTGAAGCAGGGCACCAGATGTGATGGCTGAGACTGATTCAGCAGCGCCGACTGTTGTGCATAATCGAAGCTGCTAAGCTCACCAATAGTGCACTCAGAGCGGGTCAGCATCACATTGATGATAGCGGCGAGCTGGTGCTGCCACTGACGCACTTGCTCTTTCGTAAACAGCGCCGTGCGGAATTCAAAGTAGCCGCTAAACGTGTCACTGCTTTGCTGAATTTCCAGCGTCACATCCAGTTTGCTGTAGTGTCTTTGTACCGGGTAGGGCTGCCAAATTGGCGCTTCCTCAGAGTTTGATGGCGTGCTGCTGCCCAGGTTATTAAATGAAAACATCACCTGGAACAGCGGATTCGTGCCACTGTCACGATCTGCCCCGAGCAAATCGACCAGTCGCTCAACCGTGACCTGGTTACATTGCAGATCCTGATAGAAATGCTGCTGCAACCGGGAAATAAAAGCGCTAACCGGTGTGTTTGCGCTCACGCCTGCAGGGATCAGTAAGGTGTTGGCAAAGTTGCCCACCATAGCGCGTTGCTGCTGATTGGCTCGTGCCAGCTCAGGCATGCCCACAATAAAATTATGCTGACCGGTCAGCTTATGTAGTAACAACTGATACGCAGCAAGAAAGAACACACATGGCGTGATAGCAAGTTGCTGGCAGCAAACAGTGATTTGCTTGCTGAGCGCGTTATCAAAGCTGAAGTTGACATAACTGCCTTGCTGTAAATCCTGCTCCGGTGATGCTGGGTTGAGCGCCAGAGATAAAGTATGCTCAGTGTCTGCAAGGCGGCTCAGCCAGTATTGTTCCATTGCGCTGCGGTCGCCGCTTTGGGTGGCGAGTAACTGAGTAAGCGTGTAAGCGGGCTCTGTCGGTACACTTACAGCACCCGAGTACAGAGCCATAATGGCGCGTTCTACCATCACCACTGAATAACCGTCCAGCGCAATATGGTGGAAACACAAGGTCAGCACGTATTCGTCTGCGGCCTCAGTGTTATGGAATAACCTGAACCGACACGGGTACTGACGACTGAGCTCAAACGGCACTTTTGCCTCGGCTTCAATCGCGTGCTTCATTTCGCTCGCAGAGTTCACCGGCACCTGCTCAAACGGGACCTTTTCCAGAGGCTGACTGAATTGCCTGGGCTCGTCTTTGACCATCACAAATTTACTGGTCAGAGCCGGGTGTTGGTGCATGACAGCGGCAATTGCCTGTTGCAATGCCGCGGTATCTGGTCTGCCAGCAAAGCGGTAGGCACGAAAAATATTATTCATGCCGCTGGTGGCATCCAGCTGATGACTGAACCAGAAGCGTTGCTGCTTATCGCTCAGTCCCAGCAGGGCCAGACCCGCCTTTTGCTGTTGCAGTTGTTTCAGTCGCGCGAGTTTTTCCGCGCGGCTCAGAGTCGAGGCTGTCATCCTAGCTTTCCTCGCCATCCATCGCAGCCAGCAAGGCATCCAGTTCCTGATCGGACAGTTGCTCGTCGATTTCAGCCTGTTCCGGTGTATTGACAGGATCCGCTGCCTGAGGTGCACTCTGCTGCTCGTCCAGTTTGCGGACCAGCTGAGCGACCGTAGGGGCAGTGAACAGGTCAACCAGAGTGAGATGTGCCTGTAGCTGCTCTTCGATGTTGGCAATGACTTTGACTGCGACCAGCGAGTGGCCACCCAGCATAAAGAAGTTGTCGTTACAGCCAACCTGCTCCAGCCCCAGGGCTTGTGCAAAGATAGCGCACAGTGTCTGCTCACGTTCAGTCTGTGGTGCCACAAACTGCGCCAGCTTACTGCGTACATCAATCGGGTTCGCCTCAATAATGGCATTGCGATCCAGTTTACCATTGCTGGTTAACGGGAACTGCTCCGCTTTAACGAAGAAATCCGGGATCTGGAAGCCCATCAGCGCAGACTGACAGTGATCCAGCAATGCGTCGTCCAGGTTCTTGTCTGCCTGATAATACGCGGCCAGATGTTGATTATCTTCACCAGTTACGGCCACACATACGGCTTGTACGTCAGGGTGCTGACCTATCACCTCTTCAATTTCATTGAGTTCAACCCTGAAACCACGCACCTTGACCTGGTTGTCGTTACGGCCGATAAACTCAAGCTGTCCCTGGGCATTTTCGCGCACCATATCGCCACTGCGATACAAGCGAACGTTGCGTTCAATCCCATGCAGTTTAAAGGTATGAGTGACAAAGCGTTGTGCGTTGAGCTCATTATCCAGATATCCCTGAGACAGTCCCAGTCCGGCCAGATACAACTCACCAATGCCACCTTGTGGTACACACTGGCCTTGCGCATCCAGCACAAACCCTTCGCTTCCTTTGATGGCTGTACCAATGGGCACTGAGCGTGACAGCGCAGTGGCTTCGAGGACGTCGGCTGTGAGTTGCTGACAGTATGAGAAAGTGGTGTTTTCTGTCGGTCCATAGCCATTGATCAGGGTGCAGTGCGGATTGTGCTCCACAAACTTTTGCACTTTGTCCCGAGACAGCACGTCACCACCGGCCAGCAAATAACGCAGCGAGGCGGGCAGGGCCGTTTGTTGTGCTTCAGCCAACTGATGGAACAGGCCTGCGGTTAACCACATATGGCTGATGTTGTGGGTGTTCAGGTAATCCTGATACTGAGCCAGAGACAGACGCTTCTGCGCTGGCACAACCAAAGTGCCGCCATTGAGCAGTGGTGCATAGATCTCAAGTGTGGAAGCATCAAAGTACTGAGACGAGTGCTGCAGCCATACGTCTTCACTGCCCAGGGCAATGAAATCAGGGTGTTCTACCAGACGCAGTATCCCGGCTTGCGGAATGCGAACCCCTTTGGGTTTGCCCGTAGAGCCCGAGGTGTACATGATGTATGCCGTCGAGTCCTGAGTACCTAAATCCAGCAATGGCGCATCAGACATATCGGCAATTTCGCTGACATGTACCAGGTTGAACCGCTCTGCCAGTGTCAGTGCCTGTTGATCGGTCACAATCACCGGGCTGGCATTTAGCTGTGCCAGGTCATCGAGCATTGTTTGGGTACGGATTTCACCGCTGTCCAGGTCGATAGGCATATAACTCGCACCCAGACGAGCCGCCGCGAGCATGGCAGCATAGAGTTCAAAGCCGGGTTTAAGTACCAGACCCAGAGTATCACCCGCAGTAACCTGTGCCTGTAGTGCTGCGGCTATGCTGGCAGAGCGCTGTTGCAATGCCAGGTAGCTGTACTCGGTTGAGTCTGCATCAATAACAGCTGTGTTATTCGGGTATTGCGAAACCTGGCGGTCGAACAGGGCTGCAACCGACGGTGACAGCTGTGATGCGAGCTCATCTTCGTTCATCAGCAGCTGACTGGCAGAGCTGGCATTGATGGCCGTCAGCTGGTCAATAGGTTGATCCGGGTTTTGGGTCAGGTTAGCCAGCAGATGCATGAAGTTAGCCACCATTTCCTGCATGGTTTCTTTGGCAAACAGATCGGTACTGTATTCCCAGGTCATAACTGCTGCCGCGCGTCGTGATGTAGTTTGTCCTACGCGTTGCTCTGCATGCGGCGCGACTATGATGTTCAGGTCCAGCTTGGCCGATTTGTTGGTGTTAACCAGGCCATTGACCTGTAAGCCACCAAAGTCTGGCTCAGGGACTTCCGCGTCATGGAAACTGAACATAGTCTGGAACAAGGGGTTGGCCTGTCCCATACGCTCAGGGCTGAGTTTCTGAACCAGTTGTTCAAATGGCATGTCCTGATAAGCATAGGCATCTAGACAGGTCTTACGCACGCGCTGCAGCAACTCAAGGAAGCTTGGGTTACCTTCCAGGCTGGTACGTAGCACGATGCTGTTAACCATCATACCCATGATAGGGTGCAGCTCGGGTGCGGTACGTGACGCCGTACCGGCACCGATATTAATGTCAGTCTGGCCACTATATTTGTGCAGTAACACATAGTACGCGGCGATCATGGTCATATATAAGGTGAAGCCATTTTCGCGCGCAAACGTACGCAGTGATTCATACAGTTCAAAGTCCAGGTTGAACATGAGTGAGTCACCTCTAAACGACGGCTCCAGCGGGCGTGGATAGTCATAAGGCAACTCCAGTGCTGGCGGTAAATCTGCCAGCTTGTCCAGCCAGTATTGCTCCATTTCTTCGTAGTAGGCACCAGACATCACTTCACGTTGCCACAAACAGAAGTCGGCATAAGTGAATTTAAGCGGCGCCATTGAATGGGCTTTACCTGCCAGTTTGGCCTCGTAGATGGCGTGCAGTTCTTTGGTGAAAATACCCACAGACCAGCCATCGTGGATCAGGTGGTGCTCAACCTGTAGCAGGCAGTGAGAATCTTCAGCCAGTTTGATCAGTTTCCAGCGGATCAGTGGCAGCTGAGTAATGTCGAATGGCTTCTGAGTCAGTTTAGGAAGTAACTCATCCAATTCTGCTCGTTGTTGTTCTTCGCTCAGGTGACTCATGTCCAGCGGGGTCAGGTCGACTTTGAACGGACTTTCGATGCGCTGATAAGGCACACCATCGTCATCGTGGAAAGTACTGAACCACAGCGCATGACGGGCAACGATCTCTTCGAGCGTTTCTTCCAGGTAAGTGATGTTCAATGGACCGTCGAGATAGAAGGTCATCTGGAAGTTATAGGCCGTATTGGTTTTCTGTAATTGCTGCAGGAACCATACGCGTTCCTGCTGGAACGACAAGGGGTAGCGGTCCAGCTCCGGACGATGTGTCAGGCTGGGTAGCAGTTGCTGGCTGCTCTCGCTGTTACGCGCTTTCTGGGCGATCAGCTGAGCCTGTGCTGCCAGTGTTGGATAATCAAAGATCTCGCTGAAATTCAGTTTTACGCGGAAAACATCTTTAATTTTTGCCAGCAGTTTGATGGTCAGAATTGAGTGACCTCCCAAACGGAAGAAGTGGCTGTCTTCGCTCAGTGTCTCCGGAGAGAGTAACTGCTGCCAGATCACCGCCAGTGAATTGAGGTAGTGATCCTCGAAATCGATTGTGACTGCTTTGCGCTCCAGTGCAGGCAGTTTTTTCCGGTCATATTTACCGGTAATGGTTTTGGGAATATGTGGTAACTGCATCCAGTGACTGGGCACCATATAATCAGGCAGTCGCTCTGTCAGTGCTTCACGCAGTGACGCCGAGTCACACTCCACCGCCGCGGTGTAGTAAGCCGCCAGTTCCTGAGCACCCTGGTCGTTATCGACAACAACCAGGACCACTTCTGAAATGTCCTCCAGCTGCGCCAGGGCATGTTCAATTTCACCCAGCTCAACGCGGTAGCCGCGGATTTTGACCTGGTGGTCTTTACGGCCTGCATAGTAGAGCACGCCCTTTTTGATATAACCCAGATCGCCACTGAGGTAGCAGCGGCCAAGTTGTGGGTGCGCAACAAACGCGGCATCGGTCAGCTCACGCTGGTTCAGATATTCCCGTGCCAGACCGGCACCCGATATGGCAATCTCACCTAAAAATCCTTCCGGCAGACAGTGCAGAGACTGGCTCAGGATATGACAGGCGGCGTTGTCGATGGCACGACCGATAGGCAAACGGGCGAGGGTCAGATGTGACTCATCCAGCTTGATTCGAGTGGTGACCACGGTCGCTTCTGTCGGGCCGTAAGTGTTGAATAAGTCAATGTTCAGCTGGTGTTGCTGGCAGAAGGTGTGCCAGGCGCTGAAGCTTTGCTGGGTGAGCTCTTCGCCGCCGACAATTACTGTCTTCACTGATGCAGGCAGTGGCTGCTCAAGGGTGTTACTCCAGGCAATAAAGAATGCGGTTGGGAAGTTCAGGATACTCAGGTTATGGGCAGTAATAAAGTCGATGAATGCCTGTGGATCAGCCATGATGGCATCGTTTCGTAACACCAGTTTGGCACCCGCAAATAAGGTGGGGTAGATCTCTTCAACGGCGGTATCAAAGCTCACTGAAGCGAACTGCAAAGCACTGCTTTGAGGCGTAATTTCGTAGCACTCTATCGCTGACAAAGTGTGGTTTAGCAACGCGCTGCGTGGCACACTTACCCCTTTCGGGTTACCGGTAGAGCCAGAGGTATAAATGACGTAGGCTTCTGCCGTGTCTTCAACGTCTGCTGCCAGCAGTGTATCGGCATGTATGGATGTGACTTGTTCTGCACTCAGACAAGGTAGCTGACTATCGACGGCGACATTGGTGATCAACAGGGCCGGTTTCGCATCATCACAAATAAATGCCTGTCGGCTTGCTGGCATTTTAGGGTCAAGCGGAATATAGCTGGCACCAATGCGCAGGGTTGCCAGTGTTGCGACGATAAAAGGTAATCCTCTGTCGAGTGCAATGGCGACGCGCTGTCCTGCTGTAATACCTTGTGCCTGCAATTGTTGAGCGCAGCCATTGATAAGTGTATTCAGTTCGCGATATGAGACTGACTGTTCTCCATCCTCGATTGCAATGGATTCGCCCGGTTCACCCAGCTTGGCCAAATGTGCGTGCAGATGGTTGTTTTCCCATTGAGTGCTAAGATCCGCCGCTGGCATAGCCGTCAGCACATCCTGGCTGTAAGGGTCCAACTGGGTCAGCGACTGCTGAGCTTGTTCAACACAGTTCAGCAGGAAAGTCTTGTAAAAGTCCAGCAACGCCTGAATATGCGCAGCGCTGTAATGCTTGGACTGATAACTGGCGTGCACACTGAGTGCGCCCGATGCCATGACATACAGCGTCAGTGGATAGTGGCTCTGTTCATAACCCACCACTTGCTGCATTGGAGCTTGCTGCGCATCTGATTGTTCATCACTGACCAGACGCTTAGGGAAGTTTTGGAAAATAAACAGAGTAGAAAACAAATGCTCAGTGATCGGCATTTTGACCGCTTGTTTAATTTGCTCCAAAGAGACATGGGCATGATCCCATGATGCCACTAGAGTGCTCTGGAATTGTTTCAGCCAGCTGGTGAAGTCGCTATGTTGCTGTGCATCAATACGGATTGGCAGGGCATTACTGAAAAAGCCTGCAATGCTTTCCATGTTAGGCACCTGGTGCGGGCGACCTGCGACAACCGAACCAATGACGGCATCTTCACGTCTGCTGACCTGAGCTTCAAACAAGCCAAATGCGCCCAGCATCAGGGCATTTAATGTCACCCCCTGGCGCTGACAAAAATCGTTGAGCGTTGAAAATTCTTGCTCGCTGAAACTGAGCTTTGCCTGAGAGTTTTGTTGACTGACCTGCTCGGCCGCAAACCCCTGCAATTTGAGCGGAGCACTTGATTGCGGCTCTCCCAGATGAGTATACCAGTGGCCTAAAGACTGTTTGGTGTCCTGCGCCAGCAGCCATTTAACGTAGTCTTTGTACTGACCTCCCTGAGGAAGCGCCACAGCTGAACCCTGAAGCAGCTGGGATACAGCCAGTTCGAGCTGATTGGTGATCAGCGCCATGGACCATCCATCCAGTTGCAAGTGGGTGAAGTTAAAGGTCATCAGGTTATGCTCAGGGAGCAAATAATAGTCCACCCAGACAGGGGGCACTTTGCCTAACTCAAGCGGTTTGCGGCGACTCTGCGCGCTATGTTCTAAGACGCTCTGCTCGGCCTGCTGTTCGCTCATTGCACTGAAATCGTGCTGATGCCACGGCAGGGCGTACTGACCCAGCACAGCTTGCAACGGCTGAGACTTGTTTTCCCAGCTGTACACTGAACGTAGTACAGGGTTGTGGTCAACGACGGCCTGCCAGGCTTGTTGCAAGATCTCTACCCGGGTCTCCTTTGCAACGATGAGGTTGAGCTGCTCTCGGTAGTTCTCGTCTGACTCTGTTGCATTAACCAGGTAAAACAACATGCCTCGTTGGGTTGCCGAAAGCGGGTACACAGCTTGTATTTCTTTGACAGAACTCATGGGTATTCCTTGTTTTCTTATATTTTTTATATTTTTAAAAATCAGGACTCGAACTCATCGAATAAGGACTGCAGATCCGCTTCTGATACGGCATCACCAATCACCTCAACGCCATGCAGTTGCTGCTCGCTGGCAAGCACAGTGTTGGGTGTTGAGTTCGGGATCAGGCTCTGAGCCAGATCCTTAATGGTTTGATGTTGAAAAATATGGCCACTGTTTGCATTGAAACCCAGTGTCTGTAATTGGCTCACCAGCTTAATCGCGGTGATTGAATCTCCGCCCAGTGCAAAGAAGTTACAATTAGTGCCAATGTCAGACTGGTTGAGCAGGCTTTTCCAAAGCTCCAGCAATTGCTGTTCCTGATCATTTGCCGGGGGAACGAGCTGATTGTATTCCGGGCTGGGCTCCAGTGAAGCCAGATGGTTTCGATCTATCTTGCCACTGGGGGTGAGTGGTAATTTGTCCATCGCGATGATGAAATCTGGCACCATATAGGCCGGTAGTACCTGACGGAGCTGAAATTGCAACTGCTCGCAATCTTGCGTTTGCGTCGGATCGGCAAAATAGGCGATGAGTTTTTGACTGCCGTTTGGCATGGTGTGCACGACGACGCACACTTTTTCCAGTGCCGCCAGTTGCTGAAGCTGGCGCTCGATTTCTTGTAACTCTATCCTAAAGCCACGAATTTTAACCTGATGGTCATTTCGGCCTAAACAGTAAAGCTCACCTTCGCAATTGATGTAGCCCAGATCGCCCGTACGGTATGCATTGACTGGACCTTGTGGGCTATCCAGCGTGATGAAACGTTCAGCGGTCTGAGATGCTAATCCGACATAGCCCTGACCTACACACGCGCCAGCAATGACAATTTCCCCGCGCATCTGAGGCGGGCAGGGGTTGCCCTGCTCGTCGAGGATATGGATAGCGCAATCATTGATTGGCTGGCCAAGCGGTATATCCTGGCTGGTATTAGGGTCAACCAACTGGCAGGTTGCCCAAACGGTTGCTTCGGTGGGGCCATACATATTCCACAGGCATGCGACTTTGCCATTGAGTGCCTGAGCCAACGTAGTCGGCAGGCGCTCACCGCCAGAGAGGGCGCGCACAGTCGGTTTGCCTTCCCAGCCTGCATCAAGCAACGATTGCCAGCCTGCAGGCGTTGCCTGCATCACGGTAATAGGCAGCGTATTGAGCTGTTGCTTGAGACTCAGACCATCCCTTTGCTGCTGTGGCGCAATGACCACTTCACCGCCAGCCATCAATGGGGCAAACAGCTCCAAAACCGAAATATCGAACGAAATGGGTGTAACCGCCAGCAAGGTATCGTGGCGAGTCAGTGACAACTGAGTGACCATACTGGTCAGGAAATTATCCAGATTCCCATGGTTGATCTTGACTCCCTTGGGTTGTCCGGTCGAGCCTGAGGTAAAAATGATATAGGCAAGCTGATCCGACTCGGGGAGCAGATCCAAGTCCGTTGGTGCCACAGGCTGTGCTCTGAGCTCATCTAAGGTCATCTGAGCAAAAGTGCCACTAAGCTGCTGCGTGTGTTCACACAAGATAAGCTTACACTGGCCTTTTTGTGCAATGTATTCAAGGCGCTGCTGCGGATAATCAGGATCCATCGGAATGTAAATCAGACCAAGGCGCAGGGCTGCAAGCATCGCGATAACCATATCGCAATGGCGCTCAAGCATGAGTCCCAGATGATCGCCTTGTTTGAGTCCCTGGTTTAGCAGGTTTTGTGCCAGTAAATTAATCTGATTATTAAGAGATTCATAACTTATCTGCTGCTGATGACATCGCAGTGCAATGGCATGAGGCTGGTGCTGTGCGTGCTCAGCAAGGGCACCAAGCAGAGTGCGTTTTGGTGCAATCTGTGTCGATGTAAGCTGAGCCAGAGTTGGATACTTAATCTCTGTCAGGGCGCGTTTTAATGTTTGCTCCCGGGTATTCATTAATTGTGTGAGCAAGGGCACCAGGCTGTCGCTCATCATGGTCATCAACTCGCTGCTGAACAGGTCTTCCCGATATTGCCAAAGGATCCGCGCTTCATTTGGTGCGGTGACAATCTTAAGAGTCAAATCGTATTTTGAGGTTGCCTGTGCTGAGCTGACAAACGACCAGCTTTGCGCATCTGAATGTGCCTGGTCGGTACTGGTATGGTTAGATACCAGGATCTGAAAGAGTGGGTTTACGTAAGGCTGACGAGCCGGTTTTAATTGCTCCAGTACGTATTCAAAGGGCACATCCTGATAGCGCATCAGCGCGTTCTGCTTACCCTTAATGTACTCAATGAGTTCAGCAAAAGACCAGTTATAGTCAAGCTGATGGCGCAGTGGTAACAGGTTTAAAAAGCAGCCAAGTACCTGATCCATATTCGCTGTCGGGCGATGGATCACGGGTGTACCGAACATCACATCATCCACTTTACTCCAGTGGCCCAGTAGTATTGCCAGGACGGTATGATAAAACGAAAACTCGGTGATCCGAGCTTCCTGACAAAGATGCTTTACTGAGTCTGCCAGCGTATCGGGAATGGTGACGGGAATGGTTTGCGCTGTGCTGCGGGTGTTCTGTGCATGAGGTGCCTTAAGCGGTAAGCGATGTAGTTGAGGTGCGCCGCGCAAGGTCTCAATGAACGTAGTTGCATGGCGCTGAAAAGCCGGGCTTGTCAGATGTTGCTTTTGCCACAGCGCATAATCGCGATATTGCTCCGTGCGCGATGATGGTGTGGTGTGTTGCTGGTGTGAAGCAAACAGTTGAGCAACAAACGTCTGACAGGCGGTCTCGTCCAGCGCAATGTGATGGAACAACAAACACAAGTCGCAGCCCGTGGCGGTATGGAAAAAGGCAACGCGCACCGGCATATCCGCCTCCAGCTCAAACGAGTAAGCAGAGAAGGTTTGTACCTGCTCCGCCAAATCTTGTTCGCTGCTTTGAGTACACTGGTGATGCTCAACAGTAAGTACCAAATCAGATTGTACTCGCTGATAAACTTCATCGTCTTTTTCGTAGTAGCAGGTATTAAATATTTCATGACTGGAAATCAAATTTCGAATCGTAGTTTCCAGCTCATGTGTATCCCAGCTGTTATCGAACCTGATCCACATTGGAATATTGAAGTCTGTAGTGCCGGGTTGAAGCTGTTGTGTCAGCCAAATACGTTTTTGGCTCAGCGATGCGGGCGCATCACCTGACAAACGAGCAGCCTGCTGTCCTTCAAGGTAGGCAATGATATGAGATTTCCGGCCCGAAATTCTGGACAGAATGGAGCGATCTTTAAGCCGCCTGTTTGTCTTGTAACCCAGTTTTCCATCTTCAATAAACAGCGAAACACCTGCTGAATCTGCTTCCTGGATCAAGCTCTGGATATCCATGTCGCCTCCTTGGATATAGAGAATTGGTTATCTTTGTTTGTTGTTTTTGTTACAGCAATTAACAGTGTTGTTTTCATTTTATTGCAATTCGGATTTAGAGTACCTAAGGCTTGGAAATTGTCAAGATTAAAAAAATTCAAATTTAGTTTGATTTGTGCTCATCTTGTGTGTTTATTAGGTATTAAGTGACTTTTAGTGCTTGCAAATTAATTAATTCATGTTTGTTTGTGTGCACTTACAAACCAAATTGTTTGTTTGTGGTTAATTTTAAGTATTGAAATTGTAAGTTTTATTTTATTGTGTAAATCGGGATGAAAAGTGAACTTTTTGTGCAATGTATGAACAGGCTTGTGCAAAGTTAATAACATCTGAGTTCACTGTCTTGCTGTATGTCATTTTGTATGTTCTGTGTGATTTTTGAGCATGCATGAAGAAGCAGGCGGGGGATTCAGTGCCTTTGTATGAGTCCTGTCTATGGTAATAAAACTTCGCATTGAGTATGCCTTTGATTAAGCAACCACTAACTTAGGTCTGTGAAGAACGGGTAATGGTGAGGCCACTGTGATGGTGTCCGTTATCTCATTCTGCAGTGCCGTTAAACCGAGTCCGGCATCTTGTTTTAAGTTGCTTTGCGCATCGCAAAACGAGAGATATGACGCTTAGTGCAACAATGGTTTGGCCAATCACGGACAGCATAAACAGAGTTACACAGATTCACACTGGTTTGCACGACAACAAGTGCAAGCCCTTATGTACTGAATTTTATAAATATAATAATACCGGGAGAGATACAGTGATTGTCGACAGAGCTAATCCAGGCATGGCTAAGGAAATAACCAGTTTGGCTCAATCCAGCCTAGATGCTGCAACAGTGACCCAGGCAGCAACCAGGCTGAATACAGACAAAGCGCAGATGTTGTTTAGCTGCTTCGCACTGGTGTATGCCAGATATTACCAGATGTCACCAGCGAGGATGCGATATGTAGATAATGCTGACGCTGATTCAGCAAGTAATACCGAACAAGTATGTGACTTACACCTTGACCCCATGATGACTGTACAGCAATGGCACGATTATGTGTGTACACAGACAACAGGTGCACTTCCCGTGCCAACAGGCGCGTCAGAGAGTGCAGATGCGCTGTTGCCGGTTTTTCTTGTGACAGAGTCTGCCAAAGCAGACATTGAACGTCTGTCATTTACTTTGCTGTTAAACATGGCATCTGACTCACATCTTGAGTGGTTTTATGATGCCCGGCAGATAGACCATCAAACTGTGGAGACGCTTGCAGACTGGCTAACCTTTGTGGTTACAGAGGTCGCGATTGACCCAAATCAGTCTCTGAACGCTTTGGCTTATTATCATGAGACTTTGTCTCCCCCGGTTGCGCAAACACCTCAAAGCATTGTCGATGTACTCGACCAACTTTCTGAACACGCTCCCCGGACCCTGGCTGTGTGTGACAGTGATGAGCAAATCGATTATCGCACTTTAGTGACTCGCTCCTGTCATCTGGCGGCACAACTTAATGAGCAGGTTGACCCGGGTACTCGGGTCGGTGTGATGCTGCCCGGCTCAGTAGCTGCACTGGTGGCACAGCTTGCGTTATGGCGCTTAGGCGCCACCTTTGTACCGCTTGACCCTGGTTATCCGGCACAAAGACTGGCACACATTATGACCGATGCGGAGCTCAAATGTGTGCTCACAGATGCTACCAATGAGCACAAAGGTGTGCGCGATGGTGTGAAGTGCTATCGGTATGATGCTCTGATGGCACAGACACACAGTAAGGTCTGGCATCCACCCGAGATAGACACCAGTTTGTCTGCTTATATTATTTATACTTCCGGGTCGACCGGTTTGCCCAAGGGCGTGCCGATAAGCTATGAAGCTTTTGCTGCGCACATTCATGCCATGTCTGAGCATTTGGCGTTATCGGATAAGGATGCCGTGTTGTCATTTGCATCTTTGAACGTAGATACCGCACTGGAGCAGATCTGGGTGGGACTGTGTGCCGGCGCAGCGGTGCATATTAAGGGCGAGCGGTTGTGGCGTCATCAGGAGCTGACCGATTACTTGTTGCAACAACAGATCACCTGTACCGACCTGCCGCCGGCGCTGGTCGCTGAACTGCTCAGTGAGCAAACGAACGAGATGGCGTTTTGGCAGCAAACCCGGTTGCATACTTTAGTACTGGGCGGAGAAACCCTGAACCCTCAGATTGTCCGTCGCTGGGAAGAGTTGGCGCTTTTCTCACGCTGTCGATTATTTAATGCCTATGGACCCACTGAAGCAACCATTACCTCCACCTGGCACCAGGTAACATCGGCTGATTTGTCGCGTGCCAGTATTCCCATTGGTAAGTTATGTGGGCCCAGAATTGCGTTAGTGGTTGGCAGTGAAGGCCATGAACAGCCCCCTGGTGCTGTTGGGGAATTGTTATTGGCAGGACCCTGCCTGAGTTCAGGTTATCTGAATCGCGAAGCAGAAAACCACAGTAAGTTTATTCAATATCGTGGCATACGTTGGTACCGCAGTGGGGATTTAGTCAGACAAGGTCCCGATGGCGAGTTCTATTTCCTGGGACGTGCTGATGAGCAGGTCAAAGTACGGGGCTTTCGTGTCGAGCTGGGCGAGATTGACAGTCAACTGGCTCGTCATGATCAGATCAGAAGCATTGCGGTGGTTGATGTTGTACGAGGACAGAGTCAACAGCTGGTTGCCTTCTATGTTGCGCAGGGAGAGCCGCCCACTGGCGAGGAACTCAGTGAATTTGCGGCATCTCGTCTGCCCGGGCATATGGTACCAAACCAGTTTGTCGCCCTGAATGAATTACCTCTGCTGCCCAATGGAAAGGTCAATCGTCGCGCACTGCGAGATCATCGCTTGCCTGAACCTGTGGCCAGCGAAATCGTTGAGCCTCAGTCGCCATTACAAACACAGCTTAGGAAGATCTGGGCGCAGGCATTTGAATTGCCTGAAGAGGCACTCAGTTGTGCTGCACACTTTTTTGCGCTGGGCGGACACTCCCTGATTGGTCTGCGTATACTCGGCGCCATTAGCGAACAGTTGATGGTAGACCTTGAGTTTCAAAGCCTGCTTACTCATCCCACCATAGTGGACCTGGCAAACTACATTGAACTCGACACTGCGTCATTGGCAAAGGAAGTGAACCCATTGCCCGCCATCTCGGTGCAACCTGATGCAGCAGGTGGTCCGGTGGTATCCTTTGCGCAGCAACAGATGTGGCTGGCCAGTCAGCACGAAGGCTTGGAGGAAAATGGACAACACAGCTATTTAGTGCCACTGACACTGTCGCTTAGCGGCCCGCTGGAGATCCCGCGTTTGCAAGCTGCATTGGATCTGTGGCTGGCACATAACCCAATCTTACGCACCCGCCTGGTGATGGACGAAGACGGCCAGTTGCAGCCCCAGCTCGCTGACACTACGCAGCTGCCATTGCAACACATTGAACTGAGTCAGCTGGATGAAGCACAGCAATCACAGCGCATTGCACAGGTCCGTGCTGAGTTGGGCCGCGGACTGACACCAGCCAGTTCGCTGATGGTGAACGCTTGTTTGATTAGCGTGTCTGAGCAGCGTCACCTTTTATGTTGTGTGTTTCATCACATCGCAGTTGATGACTGGTCGGTCAATTTACTGTGCCAGCAACTGAGTGAGTTCTATCAGCATGCGGTTGAGCCTGGTGAGCAGGCAGGTTATGGGGATTATGCTCGCTGGCAAAAGCAACACTGGGAGGGCAGTGAGCAGGCGCAGGCCATGAGCCAGTATTGGCAGACGCAGTTAGAGTCGTTGCCGGCTCTGCATGGTATTGCCCTCGACAAACCGCGCAGTCATTTGTCACTCAATGAGGAGCAATCACCCGCGGCAGGTATGGCACGAGTTGTGCTCCCACAGACTGTTGGGCAGCAATTGGCTAAATTTGCCAAGCGCCATGGCACCTCTGAATTTGTGGTATTGCAGAGTATGTTTGCGCTGGTGGTAAGCCTGTTTAGCCGTGAAGAAGACGTGGTTATTGGGTCACCCATGGCGAATCGTCAACAGCGCGCCACCCAGGAGATGGTCGGATATTTTGTGAATCCGGTGGCTATTCGCAGTCAGGTCAATCGCCAGCAAACTCTGGCGCAGTTTATTGCCGGTCAGCACGACACCATCATGGCGGCGATGGCGCACCAGGCGTTTCCTTTTTCTCATTTGGTCGATACGCTTAATCCGCCACGCCAGGAACATGTTCATCCAATTTTTCAGATTCTGTTTAACTTTCTGGGTAAGAACCCACATCGTGAACACTTTACACTGGGCGAGGTTGAAGCCCGGGTATTGACTGAGCAAGACACTCAGGCGAAGTTTGATCTGACCCTGGATATCTGGCAAAGCATGGATGACCAGCTCACCACCAGCCTTTACTATAACAGTGCTTTGTTTGACAGCACGACCGCGGAGTCAATTCTGTCGCAATTCTGTGAGGCCCTGAATCACTGGCTGACAGAGTCTACCCAACCTCTGCATCAGTTAACAAACGTCCCTGTTCAGTCTGCCCGGGAAGTGCTGCTGACACTTGGTAAAGGGGTAGAATGTGAGCTGGGTGAGTCTTTTGTGCAACGTCTGAATCGCCTCAGTGAACAGTGTGACGGCCGCCCGGCGCTGATTGACGATAATCGTTCTCTCAGTTACCGGGAGTTGGCACAACAGGCCCGTGCATTGGCTGGTTACTTACAAAGTAACGGGGTGGAGCAAGGTGATGCCATTGCCGTGATGATGCCTCGTTGTGTTGAGTATATTGTCGCTGTCTATGCCTGCCATTTATGTGGCGCGGCGTTTGTTCCTGTTGATACTCACTTCCCGGTTGAGCGAGTTAATAATATCGCCAGCCAGGCCGGTATCCGTTGGTTGTTGAGTGTATCGGAAGTTGCCAAGGCCCCGGAACTGGCATGTGAATTTATCGATGTCCGGGTTGCGATTGCACAAGGGCTGAGTTGTCAGCCGGTAGTCAACCGTCCACAAGATACGGCCTATATGCTGTTTACGTCCGGTTCAACCGGCACGCCCAAAGGGGTTATCGTCACCCAGCGTAACTTAAGCTACTTTTTAACTACCAATGATACGGATACATTTTCGGCGCATGATCCTCGTAATGTACGGTGGGGCTGGCGCCTGGCGTTTGTCTTTGACGGCTCCATGCTGGGGCTGGGCGCTGTCGCTGCTGGTGCAACTGTGGTGCTGGCAGACGAAGCGACCTGTCAGGATCCAGAGCGTTATGCGGAGTTTTGTCGTCAGCATCAGCTCACTCACTGTTGTGTCACCCCTTCATTTTGTGAGCTATTTATCGAGCAATGGCCGGATGTTGCACAGATGCCAAACCTGGGGATGGGAGGCGAGTCGATTTCGCCGTCATTATGGGCACGCCTCAATGAGATTGCCGCTCAAACCGGGTTGAGCATCATCAATTACTACGGTCCGACAGAAATCACGGTACATGCCACATGCTGTGATATCAGCACATCAGCTTTACCAAGTATCGGCAAGGTGGCAAGCAATGCGCAGATTTATCTGGTCGATGACTGCGGTGCCTTGTTACCTCGTGGCGCGATTGGCGAGATATGGGTTGCAGGTAGTGGTGTCACAGCCGGTTATCTGGGCCAGCCGGCATTGACTGCGGAAAAATTCATTGAAAACCCCTTTGGTCCTGGTTTGGTTTATAAAACCGGCGATCTGGGGCGCTGGAATACACAAGGGCAGCTTACTTTTCAGGGACGCGCAGATACGCAATTAAAACTGCGTGGCTATCGAATTGAGCCCGGCGAAGTCGAATCAGTTATTGCTCAGCATGAAGTCGTGCAGCAAGCGTTTGTAACAGCGCACCGCCAGCAGCTGGTTGCTTATGTGGCAGTGGGTGATGTCGCTGAGGGCGCGCATGTCGAGCTACAGCGTGCTTTACAGGTGAACCTGAATGCGCAGCTCCCAGCTTATATGATACCGACCCACTTTGTTTTTATACCTCAGCTGCCTTTGACTCTGAACGGCAAGGTCAACAAAAAAGCATTGCCGCTTCCTCAGGCGAGTGGCGCAGATGAGTATGTTGCACCGGGCGATGTTACTGAGGTGAAGCTCTGCGAAATATGGGCAGAAGTATTAACACTGGACGCCTCGCAGATCAGTGTACACGGTAACTTCTTTACGCTGGGTGGCCACTCCTTACTGGCAACTAAGCTGATCAGTATGATTAAGAAGGTGTTTGGCTATCCGCTGACAATGACACAGCTGTTTGCCAATCCAAACATCGCAGCGCTGGCAGCCCTGCTGCCAGCGCCTCAGGCAGCCGACAGTGCTGTACGCAGTGAAATACAATTTGACCCCAATGCAGACGTCGTATTGTCATTTGCGCAGCAACAGATGTGGCTGGCCTGTGAAATGAGTGACAATCAGGCTGGGTACTTGCTGCCACTACACCTGGCATTGCACGGCTCGGTTGATGCTGCCCGGCTTGATACAGCGCTGGTTAGCCTGCTCACTCGTCATACCGTGTTGCGTACTTCCATTGAGCGTACCGGACAGGGGATTGTTGCCAGGGTAAATCCGGCACCGGACAGGGTTTTAAGTCAGGTTGACTTGCGTGAGTACAATACCGTGCAGCAGCAAGAGGCCATTGCTAAAGTGACAGAGCAAGTGGCAACGACACTAACACCTGCCAGCGATCTTATGCTGCATGCCGTCTTGTTTACGCTCGGTACTGAGCAGTATGAGCTGAGATTATGGTGTCATCATATCGCAGCGGATGGCTGGTCTGTCGAGCTGCTGGGTAATGAATTATCCGCTTTATATGTTGACCCCACAGCTCAGCATGACGTGACGTTACAATACAGTGACTTTGCCCGTTGGCAGCGTGAGCACTTTGCTGAGCAAGATGTGCTGCCGTCACTGCGTGAATACTGGCAGACGCAGCTCACCGATTTACCGAGTTTACACAGTTTGCCGATAGATGGTGCACCTGAGGGGGATCTGCATACCGCGCATACCTGTCGGGTGACACTTGATGAAAAGCAAAACCAGCAGCTGAAAGCATTTTCGGGTGCTCATGATGTTACCTCGTTTGTGACATTACAGAGCGCATTTGCGTTACTGCTGGCACAATTTGGCGCCGAGCAAGACGTGGTAATGGGTACGCCGATGGCGAATCGTCGTCATGAAGAAACTCAGTCACTGATTGGCTATTTCGTTAATTCAGTGGTGCTGCGCAGCGCGGTAGACTGGACAGACAGCTTCAGCACTATGCTTGTCCGACAAAAAGCCATGATCCTCGATGCGTATGAGCATCAGGAACTGCCATTTGAACAGCTGGTTGAGCTCTTACAGCCGCAACGCGTGCATGGTCGTCATCCGCTTTTCCAGATCATGTTCAATTATTTATCCAGTGATGAACGTCTGACGTCGTTTGCCTTGCCGGGTGTCCGGGTGAGTACATTGCCCCCAGAGCAAAGCGCCGCTAAGTTTGATCTGTCACTGAACATCATAGAGCGCGACTCTGGTGCGTTGAGCATTGAAGTGGATTACGCCACGGATCTGTTCAGTGAGGCGATGATAAACAGCTTGCTGTCTCAGTTCGTGCATATTATCTCGGTATGTTGCGCCGCGCCTTCTGAGCCGCTCAATGCACTTGATTTACTCGCACCAGAGCAAATGCCTGTAGTGCGCGAGCAGCTGGGTCACGGGCCTGAGCAGACTGTGCAGTCGGTATTCATGCCACAGCGCTTGTCTGATCTGGCTGCCGCTCGTCCGGCGCACATTGCCGTGCACGATGCGCATGCTCAACTGAGTTATGCTGAGCTGGATCATCAGGCCAGACAGTATGCTGCGGGTCTTCAGCAGCTGGGTGTAAAGCCGGGTGATGCGCTGGCATTGTTGCTACCCAAAGATGTGCATTTGGTGGCATTGCTACAAGCAATTCATCTGTGTGGCGGCGTCTATATCCCGTTGGATGAAAGCTATCCGACTGAGCGGATAGACAACATCTGTCAGCAAGCCGATGTGCGCTTTATTATCAGTTGTGAGTCGTTGCAAACACTGTATCGGGGTGAACGTGTGGTCCACCAGCTGAAAACCCTCAGTGCTGACCATAACCGCTATCAGAGTGTGGATGTCTGTGCGCAAGATACCGCGTATATATTATTTACATCTGGCTCAACTGGTGAGCCAAAAGGGGTGCAGGTGAGCCATGGCAACCTGGCTCACTTTATTGGAGTGATGCAAGATACTGTACTCAGTGGTCGTGATGTCAGGGATGTGTGCTGGGGCTGGCGTGCGCCGCTGGTCTTTGATGCCTCGGTGGTTGGCCTTGCTGCACTGGCACTGGGCGGACAGCTATGGATGTGTGACAGAGAAACCAGCCGGGATCCAGTTAAATATGCGGCGTTCGTTCAGCAACAGGGTATCAATCTGACCTTTGCAACCCCCTCGTTTGCTCAGCTGATGCTCGATGCCTGGCCACAGGATAAGCCTATCCCGGATCTTGTGTTAGGCGGAGAGGCGCTGGAGCAGCCCCTTTGGTCACAACTGGTCACTCTGCGTGAACAGGGGCACCGGGCTTATAACGTCTATGGACCAACGGAAACAACGGTTTATGTGACCTGTACTGAGGTAACCGGCGACACAACGCATCTGGGGCAAACCGTAGCCAGCACCCAGCTTTATGTGCTTGACGCTTACCAGCGTCTGCAACCATTTGGTGCGAAAGGCGAACTTTACATCGCAGGTAGCGGGGTCTCTCTGGGTTATCTGAATCGTGACCAACAAACCCGGGACAGCTTCCTGAATAACCCGTTTGGTGCAGGAAAACTGTACCGCAGTGGCGATCTGGTACGCTGGGATGAAGCTCGCCGTCTGACATACATGGGTCGGGCGGATGACCAAATTAAACTACGCGGTTTGCGCATTGAATTGGGAGAAATCACCCGCTTGATGAGCAACAGCGGTCTGGTAAAGCAAGCTTGCGTGCAGGTTGTTGAGCAGCATTTGATTGCCTACTTTACGGCACCAGAAACTGCGACAGGCGATCTTGATCGTCAACTGACACAATATCTGAGTGAAAAGTTGCCGGATTATATGGTGCCTTCACAGTGCATTTTGCTTGATGAAATGCCATTAACCGTAAACGGGAAAGTGGATAAGCGCAGGTTACCTGCAGCAAATATCGTTGAGCAGGCGTATCTGGGGCCGGTTAATGAAACAGAGCAACAACTGGTGGAGCTGTGGGCTCAGGTATTGGGCCGCAAAGCCGATGAAATAAGTACAACGGCCAACTTCTTTGCGCTGGGCGGACATTCTTTGCTGGCAGCTAAGCTGATCACGTTGATCAATGGGGCGTTTGGGGGTGACTGGTCACTGGCGAGTGTCTTTAAGTATGCGAGCATTCAGGCTCAGGCAGGGATGATTGCGCAGCACACGCAGATTACCCACAGTGTCGAAATTACGCGTTCACACTGTGATGAACCAGCGCTGTCTATGGCACAGCGCCAGATGTGGCTGGCCTGTGAGATGAGTGACGATCAGGCGGGTTATTATATTCCGCTTTACCTGCGCTTTGATGCTTGCCCAGACCCTGAACGTCTGGACCAAGCCTTATGTGCTTTACTTGAGCACAATCCGGTACTGAGAACCTCAGTAGTGCAGCAAGATAATGAGCTGATAGCAAAACTTAATGCCCAGCCTGACAGCGTGCTAACGTTTGATGATCTGTCAGAGTGTGAGACAGAGCAACGTGACACGGCACTGGCTAACAGTTTTGCGCAACTTCATGAGGATCTGACGCCGCAAAGTCCGCTGATGCTGCGCGCGAAACTGATCACCCTGAGCGCTCAAGAGTACGTTCTGGCGCTGTGTATTCATCATATCGCGGCGGACGGCTGGTCCATGGGACTGATCCTGGAGCAGCTGGATCACTTTTATCGTACTGGGCACGCTGATGAGTCTGACCTGCCTCTATATCATGACTATGCACGCTGGCAGCAAGCACGGTTCGACGATCCTGTTCATATGGATAAGCTGGCGAAGTACTGGCAACAGCAGCTGGCAGACCTACCACTGCATCATGAGCTGGCACTGGATAATCCGCGTCCGGTTGATGCCAGCTATCGAGCGCAGACTCTGAGCAGACGCATTCCTAAGGAGCTGGTGAGTGCAATCCGCGAATTTGCTCAACAACAGCAAACCACCCCATTTGTGGTGTTGCAGAGTGCTTTTTCCTGGGTCTTGTCGTTGTTCAGTGGTGAACAAGACATTGTGATGGGTACGCCAATGGCAAACCGTCAGCAGGCGAGCTGTGAACACATGATTGGCTATTTTGTAAATAGTGTTGTGTTGCGTGCGCAGGTATCTCCTCAGCTTAGTTTTAGTGAACTGGTCAAAGCGCAAAATAGTACCTTCCTGAGCGCTTATGAGCATCAGGCCTATCCGTTTGAGACTCTGGTTGAAACCTTAAACCCAGAGCGGGTCGCACATCTTCATCCGCTATTCCAGATCATGTTCAGCTATCTGACAGCCGAGCATAGTGCGGCGATTTCTCTGGGAGAGCTTGGCTGCGAAACGCTGGAAGAGCCAAACAGCTTCGCTAAATTTGACCTGACGCTCAATGCAACAGAGCAGCAAAATGGCGATATCCTGCTGGAAATTGACTTCAGTACGGACATCTTTGAGGCCGCGACAGCACAAGCCCTGCTGACCTGTCTGAGCGATGGACTCAGCAACTTACTGGCTCACAGCAGTACGCCATTCGAATCTTTGCCCGCACTGGTTGATGACACTCAGCGGCGTGCCATTGAGGCACTGGGTAAAGGCGCGTCTTGCCAGTACGAGGCGGATTTGCGCACTATGCTCGAAGCGCGTGTTGCCCAAACCCCTGAGCACATCGTCATTGAAGAGGGCGAGTTGACACTGACTTACAGTCAGCTACAAACGCGTGCCAAACAACTGGCAGGGTATTTACAATCTCTGGGTGTGCAGCCCGGTGATAATCTGGGACTGCTATTACCGCGCAGCGCCGATGCGCTCGTGGCTATTTATGCAACCCAGTTGTGTGGCGCGACCTTTGTGCCGCTGGCGCTGGATTACCCTCGCGCCCGGCTTGAGAAAATAGCTGAACAGGCACAGATCCGTCTGTTACTGGTTCAGCACCCGGATGCAGGGCAGGCATTTGAGGGAATAGCCGAGATTGTCAGCCTGCAAACTATTCCATCTGGCTGCGACTACCGGGTGCCAGAGCGATATGCACAGATGGCGTATTTGCTCTTTACATCCGGCTCTACCGGCGAGCCCAAAGGCGTGTGTATCAGTCAGCAAAATCTGGCGCATCTACTGACAAGCTGGACACAGCGGACCTTTGCAACGGCAGACATGGCCACGGTGCGCTGGGGCTGGCGTGCTCCTTTAGTATTTGATGCGTCTATGTTTGGCCTGGCCATAGTGGCATTTGGCGGGTGTCTGGTCATTGCTGACCATGAAACGGGTCGTGACCCCTATGCCTTTATGCAGTTCTGTCAGGCTCACGATATTAACTACAGCTTTGCCACGCCTTCTTTTGCGGAGCAAATGCTGGAGTGTCATGAACAAGATATGCCATCGCTGATGCTCGGTGGTGAAGCGCTGAATCGTAAACTCTGGTGCCAGCTCAGTGAGTACAGTGAGCAACATGGTCGCGTGTTCTTCAATGCCTATGGTCCGACGGAAACAACCGTCGAAGTAACTCAGACTGAGGTCACAGGCACCCATCCTCATCTCGGTGGTCCGATAGCCAATACCCAGCTTTACGTACTGGACGCTCAGCAGCGTTGTATTCCTGTCGGGGCCAAAGGGGAGTTGTATATTGCCGGTGCGGGCGTTGCTGAGGGCTATCTCAACAATCCGGCACAGAGTGAAAAAGCCTTTATTAACAATCCATTTGGTTCAGGTTTGCTGTATCGCAGTGGCGATTTGGTACGCTGGGATCATGATGGCAATCTGGAATTCTTTGGTCGTATCGATCAGCAGGTCAAATTGCGTGGATTCCGTATCGAACTGGGCGAGATTGAAACGGTACTCAGTCGCAGCGAAGCTGTAGCTCAAGTGGTCTTAACGGTGCAGGGCTCGCACCTGGTTGCCTATTTCGTCGCGGCAGGCGCATTGAGCGAGCAGGACATTACGGCGCGTTTGCGGGCACTGGCTCAGCAAGCTCTGCCTGACTATATGCAGCCAAGTTACTATGTTCAGATTGAGCAGGTGCCGTATGCCGTAAGCGGAAAAATTAACCTGCGGGCACTGCCTGCGATCAGTGTCGAGCAGGCGCATTATGAGGCGCCGGCAACATATCTGGAGTCGCAGCTGCAAACGCTGTGGGCTGAAATTCTCGCACTGGATGTTGGCCAGATAAGCGTTGAGGCCAATTTCTTCGCGCTGGGGGGCCACTCTCTGGCGGCGAGCAAACTGGTTGCCCGGGTGAAGCAAACCCAGCCATGCACATTGAACGTATCTGATGTGTTTAAAATGCCGACCATTCGGGCACTGGCACGTGCGCTGACGTCGCAACGGCAGCTGCCTCAGGATCAGCCTTTGGTGAAGACGCAGCGTCCGGAACGACTGCCATTAAGCGATGCGCAGCAGCGATTGTGGTTGGTTGATCAGATGGAAGGGCGCAGTGCTCAGTACAACATGCCATTCGCATTTGATTATCATGGTGTGCTTGATTTAACGACGCTGACACAGGCATTGACGGCGCTGGTCGAGCGCCATGAGGTGCTGCGCACCTGCTTGCGTCGGGACGAGCTGGGGCCTTACCAGTATATCCAGGAGGTCAGTGCATTTGAGCCACAAGTACTCGATGCCAGTGATTACAGTACAGAGGAATTTGCCGGTCTGCTTGAGCAGTTGGCGGTGACCCCGTTTGACTTGGAGCAGGACGTGCTGCTGCGTGCACATGTCTTTATCCGTGGTGATGATCATTACACCCTGCTACTCAACTTCCATCATGTGGCAATGGATGGTTCGGGCATGGAGATATTCATTGCTGAGCTGGACGCGCTGTATAGCCACAGGGGAGACAACGAACGCCTGAAGCCGCTGGCACTGCAATATGCCGATTATGCGCTGTGGGAGCATCAGGGTCGTCACCCCGAAAATCTGGCCGCACAGCGGACCTACTGGCATCAGCAGCTGGCACAGTTACCGCCTGTGCATGAGCTGCCGCTGGATAAGCCGCGCCCTCAGGAAATGACCCACAGTGGTCAGGTGGTGTTCAATCAGCTTAGCGAACAATGCAGCCAGACATTAAAAGCCTATTGCGAACGTCAGGGGGTCAGTACTTTTATGGCGATGCATGGCTTACTCAGCGCACTATTGAGTAAGTTCAGTGGCAGTCGCGACATTGTTATCGGTACGCCTGTGGCCAATCGTGAACAGCTGGAAACGCAGCGCATGTTAGGCTTCTTTGCCAATACTCTGGTCCTGCGTATGGACACAGATCTGTCCATGTCATTTGCACAATTGCTGGCACAAAGCCGCGACACTGCACTGGCTGCGTTTGATAATCAAAGCGTGTCTTTTGAAACCCTGGTGGCAGATTTACAAGAGGCGCGTCACAATCGTTATAACCCTCTGTTCCAGATCCTGTTGGTGGTTCAGAGTCAGCACAATAGTGCCTGGTTACTGGATGGGGTCGAGCTGCGTGAGCACCCGGTTAACTTTGATCAGAGTAAATTTGACCTGACACTGTCGGTAGTTGAGCAAGCAGGACAGATCCGTCTCGACTGGGAATATAACAGTGACTTGTTCCACAAAGCGACCATAGAATCACTGGCACAGGCGTTTGTGGCTCTATGTGAACAAGCTTTGGCGACACCAGATGCACAGCTACTGTCTCTGCCGCTGAACGCTGAGGACAGCTGTGACGCTGCAGACGTGGCGCACTTACCTCAGTCTGTCGCCGATGTCTTGCAGTTAAGCGCCCAGACTCAGCCCGGTGCCCTGGCGTTAGAATCAAGCGAGGTACAGCTAACTTATGGTGAGTTTGTGGCTCAATCCAGCCAGCTGGCGCGTTTACTGGCACAGCACGGGGTCAGGCAACATCAGGTTGTGGCGCTGACTTATGCGCGCACACCTGCCAGCTATCTGGCCATTGCGGCCCTGCTACAATTGGGCGCGGCGTATCTGCCTCTGGACCCTAAACTGCCAGAGCAGCGTCTGCGCTATATTCTGCAGCAAAGTGGCGTTGAACATGTGATTGACACCCGAGGCGACGCCAGCCTCGCAGAGCTAATCGACACGCTTGAATTAAACTGTCTGGCACTCACCTGGCCGGCGCTGCAGTCGCAACTGAAGGGGCTGGACGACAGCGTCTATCGCAGTGAAGAGCCCATTCAGGGTGAAGACGCGGCCTATGTGATTTATACCTCAGGGACAACCGGTGAGCCTAAAGGGGTGGTGCAAACGCATCGTACTCTATGCCATCTGGCGGTTGCCCAGCAAAGCAAGCATGGACTCACTGATGCGAAGCGAACTTTGCAGTTTACGCCTCTCACCTTTGACGTGTCCGTGCAGGAACTGATCACCAGCTGGTTCACAATCAGTCCGCTGGTACTGATAAACGAAGAAGAAAAAGACAATCTGGCGCAGCTGCCTCAGCTACTGAGTGCACGCAAAATCGAGCGTTTGTTCTGTCCACCAGCGGTACTTCAAATCCTGGCTGAAGAAGTGAAGGGTAACGACTATGATGCGGTGCCGGATGAGATCATTGTTGCCGGTGAAGCCTTGTATATCTCAGAGGCCATCGCGGCGCTGTTTACCCGCTTCCCCAGCAAGCTCTGGAACCATTATGGTCCGACAGAGACCCATGTAGCCTGTGCGGAGTTTGTCGACGACTTTAGCCAGCCCGGTTTTGCCTTTATTGGTCTCCCTGTGGGCCAGTGTGGGCTGCATATTCTGGATCCCCATGGTCAGCCGGTGCCGCGAGGTGCCATCGGTGAGTTGCATGTCAGTGGCGCGCAGGTCGCCCTGGGTTACCTGGGCCGCGATGAGTTAACTGCGGAGCGTTTTTATACGCACGCCAGCGGACAGCCTTGCTACAACACGGGCGATAGAGTTCGCTTCAATGGTAACGGTAAGCTGGAATATCTGGGCCGCAGTGACGATCAGGTTAAGATCCGTGGTTTCCGTGTTGAGTTGAGTGAAATTGACCTGGCATTGCAGCAATGCGAGGGAGTTACTCAGGCACGTTGCTTCACCTTTACAGACAGCCAGGGGCAGCAGCAGCTCGCCGCGGCCGTGGTGTGTGAGTCCGGTGAGGCAAATGAAACACTGCAAAGTACCCTGGTTCAGACGTTGGGCACGCAGTTGCCTGCCTATATGGTGCCAGAGCGCTATGCCTTTGTGGCGAGCCTGCCACTGACCCGCAATGGTAAGCTGGACAAGGCTCGCGTGCTCGAGCAACTGCAAAGCTCAGTCACTCTGAATGAAGTGATTGTAGCAGCCAGTACGCCGACAGAGACTTTCCTGGTCACTGTGTGGGCCGAGCTGCTGAAACTGCACGAAGCGCAGATCAGTATCGACAGTAACTTCTTTAAACTGGGCGGACATTCACTGCTGGCGACACGCCTGTTAATTGCCATTGAAAAAGCGTTCTCGCTTCAGCTGCCGTTGAAAGTCATTTTCAGTCACAGCTCCATCAACAAACTGGCCGCACTGATTGATGACTCACAGGCGACGGAGCAGTCCCTGAAACTGACTGCTGCAACTGTGGAAGGCCAGTGGTGTGCGCTGAGCTTTGCACAGGAAAGGCTGTGGTTTATGCAGCAACTTAACCCGGATGCTACCAGTTACCATATGCCGGCAGCCTATGTGTTTAAGGGGGAACTGGATGTCGTTGCGATGGAGCAAGCACTACACTGGCTTGTGGCCAGACAGGCCAGCCTGCGCACTCAGTTCCGGGTGTTTGCAGATGAAGGGGAACAACAGGTTGTACGTCAGCGCAGCCTGAGCCCGGCGCAGTTATCCTTTACCCTGACTCAGTGCACACTGAACGACACAGAGACAGAAGCACACTTTAATGCCTTTAACGCCCGGCCGTTTGATTTGCAGGCGGGCGAGGTGATCCGTGCTGAGTTGTGTAAAGTGGCTGAGCAGCATCATATTTTGATGATTTGTATGCACCACATAGCAACCGATGGCGGATCGTTCGCGATTTTTGAGCAGGAACTGTTCAGCGCCTACAATGCGCGCCGTGCCCAGACACAGCTTGAAGTTGCAGAGCTGGACCTTCAGTATCGTGATTTTGCTGCCTGGCAACGCGCGCCTGAGAATCTGGCCGCGCTGGAGCACAGCGAGCAGTACTGGCAAACACAGTTACAAGGTCTGCCAACTGTCCACAGCATTCCACTGGATAAGCCGCGCGACAGCACACAGTCATTTAAGGGTGGGTTCCATCACCACCAGCTTGACGGGGGGCTCAGTGCACAAATTGATGCGCTGTCTGCAAATGAGCAGGCGTCGTCGTTCATGCTGTTGCATAGCGTGTTTGCCGCGCTGCTGGCTCGCTGGAGTAATGAGACGGATATTGTGGTTGGCACTCCGGTGTCTAACCGCAACGATGCCGCGTTGCAAAATGTGATTGGTTTGTTCTTAAATTCAGTGGTGTTGCGTCTGGATTTAAGTGACTCGCCGAGTTTGACGAACCTGCTGCAACAGGCAAAAACGCACCACCTGTCGGCGCATGAGCATGCCAACCTGCCATTTGAGCGGCTGGTGGAAGTGCTCAATCCGGAGCGTAACCTGCAACATGCACCACTGTTCCAGGTGATGATTAATTTCGATGGTCATGACCAACCCGAACTGGCACTGGACGGACTGGACGTATCAGGCCTTGCGCTGGGCGAGTTCGATAACAAATATGATCTGACCCTGTATTTGTCGCGCCGTGAACGGGGATATGAACTGACCTGGGCGTACGATGCAAGGTTGTTTAAAGCCAGCACAATCAGCATGATTGCCGCTGAATTTGAACACCTATTGGCTCTGGGCTGCAATAACCCGGAACAGCCGCTGCTGAGCCATGCCTGGAGCGACAACGCGGTGCTGCCGCAGCCTCTGGCTCTGCCATCGCAAACTGACACCATACTGACTCAGTGGCAGCAGGTGGTGGCGATGTGTGCCGATAAGCCTGCGCTGATATCTGGTGAGCATCGCCTCACTTACCAGCAGCTGGATGCACAGGCCACACAGGTGGCGAACTTCCTTAGTACGCTGGGGGTTGAGCAGGGCGATCGGATCGCCGTGTGTATGGCCCGGGCGTTGCCCAGGATTGTCGCCATTATGGCGGTGATCAAGCTGGGTGCAATCTATGTTCCTGTTTCTACTGAACTGCCTCAACAGCGCTGCGAATTTATGATTGATGAAGTTGGCTGTAAATGGGTACTCAGTAATGCGGGCAGTGAGGTCTTGGATTGGCAGGTTGAAGCGCAGGTTTGTGCCCTGGATGACAGCGACGCTGCCAGCGCGATTGCGGCTCAACCAACAACGCCTTGCTATCAGGTTAGCCTGACACCCAATGATGGCGCCCATATCATCTTTACTTCTGGCTCAACAGGTAATCCAAAGGGGGTGCTGGGAACCCATGGCGCCACCCTGAACCGGGTTAACTGGATGGCACAAGCCTATCCATATCAGGACGATGAGCAGGCCTGTCATATTACATCGATGGCCTTTATCCGGGCGGTATGGGAATTGTTCACGCCGTTACTGCAAGGCGTTACGCTGCACCTGATAGACCGCGAACTGGTTAAGCAGGTACCTCAGTTGCTGCAGGCTCTGAGTGAGCAAGGGATCACCCGTATTGTTACGGCGCCGTCGTTGCTGAATATTGCCAATGAATATATGGCGCAAACGGGCTTCAGGTTACTGGCGCTGAACTACTGGTTTGTCAGTGGTGAGCCGCTGGCGACGGCACTGGCCCGTCAGGTATTGCCTACACTGGGCGATACTCAGTTGGTGAATCTCTATGGCTCCACTGAGGTGATGTCAGATGTCACCCATTACGTTGTCACTGACACTTCGCTTACCGATACCTTATATGCGCCTATTGGGGCTGCGATAGCCAATACCCAGGTGGTATTGTTGGATGCCAACCACAATCCGGTGCCACAGGGCGCGGTGGGTGAAATTGTGATCACAGGCCACGGCCTGGCAACTGGCTATTTTAATCGTCCGGAGCAAACAGCTGGTGCCTTTATTGAAACTCCGATTGGCCGGGCTTATGCGACGGGCGATCTGGGTCGGGTTGATGAAGCGGGTCGTCTGCATTGTCTTGGCCGTAAAGATTATCAGATTAAGATCCGGGGTTACCGTATTGAGATCGGTGAGATAGAAGCGCAGCTGGCGCGTCACAGTGATGTCCAGAATGCCATTGTCATATATGTGCCTGAGCAGCAGAGCCTGCAGGCGTATCTGCTGACCCAGGTACCTGCCTGTCAGCAATCGGCCTTGTTGCAGGCAATCAAAGCGCAGCTGGCTCAGACCCTGCCTGATTACATGTTGCCGGATGCCTTTATGTGTGTCAGCAGCTTTGCCTATCGACCCAATGGTAAGGTGGACCGCAGTCGCTTACCGGCATTTGATGTGGCGGTGAAGGATGAGTATGTCGCTCCGGCTACGCCAACAGAGCAACGGCTGCAAGCTGTCTGGCAACGTTTGCTGGACAAAGAGTCGATTAGTACCGAAGCCAACTTCTTCCACCTTGGGGGTCACTCATTACTGGCTACGCGTCTGGTGACGGCCATCATTGCTGAGTTTAACGTGGAGCTGGCGGTTAAATCCGTATTCAGTGCCAACACCATTGCCAAGCAGGCTCTGCTGATAGACAGCAGTGAGCAGCTCTCTGTTGGTGCTCAGTTGAGCGTTCAGGCGCGTCCTGCTGAAGGGGCTCCGCTGTCTTATGCGCAGCAGCGTATGTGGTTTATCAACCAGCTGGAAGGCAACAGCGGCAACTACAATATCCCGATGGTGTATGCGATCCGTGGTGAGGTGGATGTCAGTCTTATGGAGCTGGCTTTTGCTCAGTTGCTGACGCGTCACGAAGTGTTGCGCAGCCAATTTGTCAACCATGACGGAGAGGCGCGACAAATTGCCCATGATGGCAGTCATTTCACGTTGGATTATCGTGACCTGAGTGCCTTGCCTGATGCACAGAAACAGCAGCAGCTGGCCCTGGCAACAACGCAGGCCGCCACCCTGGCGATTGAATTAAGTTGTGACCCTATGTTGCATGTCACCTTGATCAAAGAGCAGGAATGTTGCTTTAAACTGTTGCTGACGGTACATCATATTGTTGCCGACGGTTGGTCCATGGGCCTGATCACCAATGAGTTTATTCGTCTTTACGAAGCGCTGGTTGAAGGGCGTGAGGCCGTATTGCCAACACTGAGTGTGCAGTACGCTGACTTTGCAATGTGGCAGCGAAGCTGGTTGCAGGGGGCACAGCTGGAACAACAAGTTGGCTTCTGGCAACAGGCTCTGGCAGGGATCCCCGTGGTGCATGAATTGCCGACCGACCAGCCTCGTCCGGCAAAACAGAGTTATCGCGGTGCCTGGCATGAGTCTCAGCTCAGTCATGCACAGCTTGCTCAGTTACAGTCTCTGGCTCAGCAAACAGACAGCACACTATACATGGTGTTGCAGTCTATGTTCAGCGTATTACTGCACAAACTGAGTCATCAGGATGACATTGTGCTGGGTACACCGGTGGCGAACCGCCGCCGTGAAGAGCTGGTGGACCTGGTGGGCTTTTTCGTGAACACTCTGGTCATGCGTACTCAGTTTGAGGCGCAGGATGGCTTTATGGATGTGCTGGCTCGTTCCAAGGCTTATATGCTGGAGGCGCAGACCCATCAGGATGTGCCTTTTGAAGCACTGGTTGAAAGTCTGGCACCGGAGCGTAGTCTGGCGTACAGCCCGCTGTTCCAGATCATGTTTGTACTGCACAACAACCAGGCGGTTGAGCTGGACAACAGCGCCTTCGAAATTGATATTGAGCGCAGTAAAGCGGCACTGGCTAAGTTCGACCTTACCTTGACGGCGATGGAAAATGAGTCGGGTCTGGGTCTGTCCTGGGAGTACAATACCGATTTGTTCAGCGCGCAGCGGATCGCCCTGTTTGATGCGGCGCTGCACCGTTTGATTGACTTGCTACTGGATACGCCACAACAACGTATTGCGGATATCTCGCTGGCTACCCCAGCGCAAGGTCAGCTGACAACTGCCGCTGTTGAAGTGACGCCGCAGTCACGGGTTATACCTTTATTTATGGCCGCTGCGGAGCAATATGCGCAACACGGTGCGCTGAGTTTCCAGGGGACACACCTGACCTATCAGCAACTTGCTGAGCGGGTTGAGCATCTCAGCGGCGCTTTGTTCGAGCAAGGTGTTGAGCCCGGTAGTGAAGTCATAGTGATGGTCCCGCGGGGGATCAATGCGGTGCTGGCGATGCTGGCAGTCTGGCGTCTGGGCGCAGTATACATGCCCGTTGACAGTCAATGGCCTCAGGCTCGTATCGACACCATTTGCCACGACAATGAGGTGACCTTTGCGCTGATCAGCAACAACACGCCATCAGCGCAGCACCCTGACGTCGCCCGGGTACTGGAAATTGAAGCCTTATTGAACAGTACCGTGGCAGCCAGCGCACCTCACTGGCAGGGGGATGCGGATGAAGCGGCGTATGTGATCCATACCTCGGGCTCAACGGGTAAACCCAAAGGGGTGGTGGTGCCTCACCGTACACTGGCAAACCTGCTGGCGTTCCAGCGCCGCGACAACAGTGTGCTGTCTGCACCGGCAAAAACGCTGCAGTTTGCTTCACTGAACTTTGATGTGTCTGTGCAGGAGATCTGCACGGCACTGACCACAGGCGCTGAGCTGGTGGTAGTCGATCAGCATACCCGTACCGATATGGCGGCATTGCTGGATGTGATTGCCACACAGCAAGTCGCCCGGATATTTGTGCCATTTGCCGTTTTGCAGGTGATGTGCAGTGAGGCGCTGGCGTCTGGTGTCTCACTGGATGCGCTGCGTGAGATTGTGACAGCCGGTGAGCAGCTGCAGATCAGTGCTGATATTACCCGCTTCTTCAATCAGTATCCGAATTGCACGCTGATTAACCATTACGGTCCGTCTGAAACCCATGTTGTGACCGAGTATGTACTCCGGGGAGACCCGGCTCAGTGGCCGCAGCTTCCACCAATTGGTCAGCTACTGCCGGGTAATGAAGCACGCCTGCTGGATAAGCATCTTCAGCCTGTGTTGCCCGGGTGCGTGGGTGAGTTATTTATCAGCGGTGTGAACATGGCGCTGGGTTATCTGAATAATCCGGTACTGACCAATGAGCGCTTTGTCGAGATGGCAGAGGGCAAACGCTGGTATCGCACCGGAGATCTGGTGCAGCTCGATGAGCAGGGCCAGTTGCGCTATGTTGGCCGCAGCGACACCCAGGTTAAGCTGCGCGGGTTCCGTATTGAGCTCGGCGAAATTGAAACTCTGCTGAACCAATACCCGGGCGTGAGTGAAGCTCTGGTGACGGTACACCAGCAAAGCCGTTTAATTGCTTACTATGTGGCGGATAAGCCTTGTGATGAAGCTCTAAAGGCGGTATTGCAAGGTGCTTTACCAGATTATATGTGCCCGGAGCTTTACTATCACCTTGAGCGACTGCCGCTTACCGATAATGGTAAAGTCGACAGACGTGCGCTACCACAGCCTGATGCTCAGCAGCAGGCGCAGTATACGCCACCCCAGACGCCAACCGAGCAAACACTGGCGCAGATCTGGCAACAGTTGCTGTCAGTAGAGCAAGTGGGCAAAGGGGATAACTTTTTCACTCTGGGCGGGCATTCTCTGCTGGCAATGCGCCTGGTGACTCAGGTTAAGCAGAGCTTTGCCATCGAGTTTGGGGTTAAGCAGGTATTCGAGACTCCGACTCTGGACAGCATGGCATTGGCCATTGATGCGGCTGCACACAGTGAGCTGGGGCAGATAAATGCAGTATCCAACCCGGATGCCTGTTATCCCTTGTCCTATGCGCAAAGTCGCCTATGGTTTATCGACCAGCTGGAGCAGGGCAGCAGCAACTACAATGTACCGGCGAATTATCGCCTTCGTGGTGCCCTTAAAGTGACCGCACTGCAAGCCGCTTTTGCCGCCCTGAGTGACCGTCATCATATCCTGCGTACAGTTTACGAACAGGGCACAGACGGGCCTGTCCAGCGCATTACACAGCGACAAGCTCAGCTCACCCTGCGTGATTTGAGTGGTCTGTCTGATCCGCAACAGGCACTGGACACTACGCTTCGCGAGTTGTCTGCGACCTGCTTTAACCTGGCAGCAGATCTGCCCGTACAGGCGGTGTTATATAAAGTGGCCACACAGGAGTATGTTCTGGCGCTGGTGATCCACCATATTGCCGTTGATGGCTGGTCATTTGCAGTGATTGAGCGCGAGTTGTTCGCTCATTATGAGCAGCTGTGTGCCGATCAGATGCCGGATGCAGAGCCATTAGCCATTCAGTATAAAGACTTTGCCCAATGGCAACATCAGGATGCGCAGCAACAGGCGCTGAGTCGCTCCGAGCAGCACTGGAAAGAGGCGCTTAACGGCGCCCCCAAACTGCACAGCTTGCCGCTGGATAAGCCTCGACCTCAGGTACAGAGCTTTAGCGGGGCACGGTTTATTACCGAACTGGATAGTGATGTCAGTGCGATGCTCAATACACTGGCGCTGGATCAGGGGTGCTCATTATTTATGGTGCTGGAGTCGCTCTTTGCGGCGTTGCTGGCCCGTTACAGTGGCACGGACGATATCATGATAGGCACACCCGTTGCCGGACGTGAACGACCTGAAATCGAACCTTTGGTTGGCTTTTTCGTCAATACTGTGGTGCTGCGTAACCGTCTGGCATTGTCGCAGGGCTTTGTTGAAAACCTCAGAAGTACCAGCACGATGATCCTGGACGCCTTTGAGCATCAGGCCATGCCATTTGAGCGCCTGGTGGAAGTGCTTCAGCCAGAGCGTAGCCTGAGTCACTCACCATTGTTCCAGATCCTGTTTGCGCTTCAGAACAATGAATTTGACGAATTGCAGGTCGCTGATCTGGCGGTTGAACCTATGGGATATGACAGGGACACCAGTAAGTTTGACCTTAAGTTGTCGACCATAGAGCAACCCGAGGGCGGCGTAGTGCTGGCCTGGGAATATAACCTGGACTTGTTCAGCGAGCAGAGCATACAACGTATGGCACGTAGTTTTGCCACGCTTGCCCGGGCGGTTGTGAACCAGCCCCATACTCCGTTGGCACAACTGGACATGATCGACCCGCTGGCACATGCAGAGCTTGCCGCTTGGAATGATACCCGCCATCAGTTTACTGAGCAGGTGCCCTTCCATGACTGGTTCAGTGCCCAGACTAAGGCGACACCTAATGCGATTGCTATTCGTCAGGGCGCTGCGCAGATAGACTATCAGCAACTGGATGCTTTGGTTAATCAATGGGCACATTTGTTGATTGCACAGGGCGTGAAACCGGGTGATGTGGTTGCGCTGAGCCTGGATAAATCGATTACGCTGATTGCCTGCATGCTGGCGGTATTAAAAGCCGGCGGTGCCTATCTGCCCGTTGACCCTGATTATCCGCAGTCACGGATTGACTATCTGGTTGCTGATTCCGGGGCTGTTTGTGTGATCACATCACACTCTGACAGCGAGAAGTTCCCGGCACTGGCAACACGCTGCTTAGTTGACTGTCCGCACTGGCAGGCTCAGCTGAGCGCCTGTGAGACTGTCGCACCTGATGTCACCGTGTCGTCACTGATGCCTGCCTATGTCATTTATACCTCAGGTTCTACCGGTCAGCCAAAGGGCGTCATGATCAGTCACGCCAATATTGCCAATTATCTGGCTCAGGCGTTAGACACTTATTTTGTGTCGGAACTGGAAGGGTCAGTACTGATGAGCTCGGTCAGTTTCGACGGTACTATCCCGAATATTTACCTGCCGTTACTGCGGGGTAAAACAGTCCATATCGCTGACAATGATAACCTGTATCTCAGTGCCGCGCAGATCCTGACAGACAGCGACGTGCCGCTGTACATTAAGGTGACGCCAACTCAGATAGAGGTCCTGCTGTCTCAGTTAAGTGCGCCTGTGGCTCAGCCACACACACTGATGATGGGAGGGGAGGAGTTCACGGTGCAAACCTATGAGCGGATCCGTGCTTTATTGCCTGACGCCCGCATCTATAACCACTATGGTCCGACTGAAACCACCATTGGCTGTACATTTAACTTTGTGGCAGAGCCGCCACAGGGGACCGCGATTGCCCTGGGTAAACCTATTCACAATACTCGCTTGTATGTGCTGGATGAGCACCAGGCGCTGGCACCAGTGGGCGCTGTGGGCGAATTGTATATTGCGGGTGAAGGGGTCACGCTGGGCTACCTTGGTGCTGCCGCTGAGCAGACCGGGAGCCGTTACCTGCCTGAATATGGTAATCCGGGTGGCCGTATGTACCGCACGGGCGACCAGGTGCGCTGGCTCAATGACGGTACGATCCTGTACTTTGGTCGTAACGACGGACAGGTGAAGCTCAACGGTTACCGGATTGAAACCGCAGAGATTGAATCCTGTCTGCAGCGCCTTGATGGGGTTGAACAAAGCTGTGTGGTGATTAGGCAAGATGCGCAGCAGCAGGCCATTTTGGTGGCATATTATTGTGCATCGCAGACGCTCGACAGTCAGACACTACAGACTCAGCTCAGTGCTTTGCTGCCTGAATACATGGTGCCTAAAGCCTGGATGCAGCTTGATGCCTTACCACTGAATATGAGTGGTAAAGTCGACCGTAAAGCACTGCCTCAGCCTAGCTGGCAATCAGAGGTGGCTTATCGCTCACCTGAAACGCCATTGCAGCAGCAGCTAGCAAAGATCTGGCAGTCATTGCTGGGCCAGGCACAAGTTGGCCTGGACGATAGCTTCTTTGCACTGGGCGGGCATTCATTGTTGGCCATTCAGCTGGTCTCGCGGATCCGCGATGAGCTGACGCTGGAAGTGCCGGTCAGAACCATTTTTGAAGCACCAAAACTGGCGCAGTTCTGCGAGCGACTCAGTGCAATGAGTGCAGTTTCAGGCATGACCGAGATCCAGGTGCTGGCAGATAACAGCCCGTCTGTGGTGTCTTATGCACAGCAGCGTCTGTTGTTTATTGCCAAGTCCAACCCTGAGTCCGGGCTGTATAACATGCCTTACCCGTATGACATCTCAGGGCCGCTTGATCTGACGATGTTCAGGGCAGCGCTAGATATAATCGTGACACGTCAGCACAGCTTACGGACACGTTTTGTGCTGGGCGAGACACTATTACAGTATTACACGGAACATACTCAGGTTGCCCTTGAGCTGGCAGAGTTAGAGGGGGATGCACAAAGTATCGCTGACTGGGTGAATGAAACTTCGACCCGCGCGTTTGATTTGCAGGGAGACAGCCTGTTCCGGGTACATGTCGCTACCCTGGGGGCTGAGCGCCACATGGTGAACTTTGTCTTCCATCATGTGATTTGTGATGGCTGGTCAATCGGACGTTTCTGGCAGGAGCTCAGTTATCTCTATACCGCGCTGGTACGTGGTGAACAACCGCAGTTACCTGAGCTAAAAGTGCAGTATCGGGATTATGCCGCATGGCAGCGCGGCTGGTTCAGTGGTGCAGTGCTTGAACAGCAAAGTGACTACTGGCAACAACAGCTGCAGGATATCCCGGCGGTGCACAGTTTGCCGCTGGATTTTGCCAGACCGAAAACCCAGTCTCACCGTGGGCACTTTATTGGTACTGAACTGGATCAGCAGACCCTGGCGGGGCTTAAAGCGCTTACGCAACGTCATGGTGCAACCTTGTTTATGACGTTACAAACCGCCTTTGCGGCACTGCTAAGCAGCTGGAGCAATGAAACTGATATTGTGATGGGGACCGTGGTGGCAAACCGCACCCAGCGAGATGTTGAAGCGCTGATCGGGTTCTTCGTAAATACCCTGGTGCTGCGCAACCGCTTTGATGACAACCCGAGTTTTGAGCAGGCGTTGCGCGACTCCAAGCAAATGCATCTGGATGCTCAGTCGCATCAGGATATGCCGTTTGAATTGCTGGTAGAACAACTGCAGCCAGAACGCAGCACGGCTTATCATCCGTTGTTCCAGGTGCTCTTTGTGTTACAAAACAATCAGTCGGCGGATTATGGTCTGGACCAGCTGGTGGTAGAGGACTATCAACGCTCAGCTGAGTCAGATGTGAAGTTTGATTTGTCACTGACAGCCCACGAATCTGATACCGGTCTGTACTTCACCTGGGGTTACTGCCGTGATTTGTTTGCTCAGCAGAGCATAGAAATCGCCGCTGAGGCCTTTAACCGCTTGCTCAAAGGGATAGTTGATGCGCCACAGCTGGCTTTGTCACAGCACACGCTCAGCGATGAGCCGATTGCTGAGGCAATTTGTCACTCGTCGCAAGGGCCACAGTCCATCGCTGCGGCGATCCGCGCCTTTGCGCTGGAGGATGCCGCACATACTGCGGTGTTCTATGCACAGGAGCAGCTCAGTTATGGCGCACTTATCGAGCAGGCCGACGCACTGATGCAACGCCTGGCGGCGCAAGGCGTGAGTCATGGCGACAAGGTAGCGGTGATGTTTGACCGCTCGCTTGAGCTGGTGGTCGCGCAGCTGGCCATTATGCAGCTGGGCGCAGCGTATGTGCCACTTGACCCGAACGCCCCCATGGACCGGCTGAGCTACATTGTAGATAACGCACAATGTTGTATGTTGCTGAAAGCCTCACACTTTGAGGTTGAACTGCCGTGTCCGACTTACACCGCGGCGCAACTTCCTGAGGCTCACGGCACGGCTGTATCTGTGGTCGAAAACCACCCGGATGATCTGGCTTATATTATCTATACCTCAGGTACCACAGGGCGTCCGAAAGGGGTGAAGATCAGCCAGGGCTCGATTTTCTCTATGCTGACCCAGCTGGAATTCTGCCCGTTCAATCGCGATACCCGGGTATTGCAGTTGTTGTCACTGGCATTTGATGCGGCTGTTTTTGACATCTGGGGACCTTTGGTCCACGGCGGTGCTGTGGTGTTCTATCCGGGTCGTCATGTTGAGATAGATAAGCTGGAGCAGGTGGTGAAGCAAAGTGGTGCGAATACCGCGTTGATCACCCCGGCACTGTTCGAACCCTGGTGTGAGCAGCTCACGGGCACTTGTGGCTTTAGTCACTTGTTGATCGGGGGAGACGTTTTCCCGACTCAGTCGGTGCGACGCTTATTTGAACTAGACCCTGAGGTTGAGGTTTACAATGTTTACGGTCCGACCGAGAACAGCGTTTTGTCGAGTTATTATCCGGTTCCGCGCACATTGCAGCTGAGCGATGATATTCCTATTGGCCTGTCTCTGGGTGGTACCCAGTATACAATCCGTAATGCACAGGGGCAGCGTCTGCCATCTGGATTTGTGGGTGAGCTGTGCTGGCATGGCCCGAGCGTGGGTATTGGCTATCAGAACAACCCTGAAGCCACTGAAGCGGCCTTTATCACAGATCCGCAGTCGCAACAGCGATACTATCGCAGTGGTGATATGGCACGGATTGGTATGGATGGCATGTGTTACTTCAAGGGACGCAAAGATCATCAGGTGAAACTGCGGGGCTTCCGTATCGAGTTACAGGAGATTGAGCAACAGTTTGAACTGCATCCTGCGGTGCGTCAGGCCGCGGTCTTGGTCAATAAAACGGACTTTGCGGTCCCTACCTTGTGTGCTTATGTATGCCTGGCCCAGGGCGCCGACGAGACGCAACTTGGCGATATCTGGCAACAGGTTCGTACAGGGTTACCCGGATATATGGTGCCAGGGCATTATGCCTTAGTGACAGAAATGCCGGTGAATCTCAATGGTAAGCGCGACGATAAAGCCCTGCAGGCGCTGACCCTCAGCGAGTGTACAGTGGATAACTATGTCGCACCGGAAACAGACACGGAGCAACAACTGGCCGAGCTCTGGTCGCAGATGCTTCGCCTGGAGCAGATCAGTATCCGCAGCAACTTCTTCGAACTGGGAGGCCACTCCTTGTTAGCGATGCAGCTGATTTCGAAGATCAATGATGCCTTTGAGTTAGAGCTGAATGTGGCTGATTTGTTTGAGCTGGGCGACATTGCGTCGATGGCCGAAGAAATCGACATAATGCTGGATGAGCAAGAAAGTGGGTGGTTATAAGATGATAAAGTCTCCGTATTACTTTGCACCTAAGCCACTGCTTAACCCTCGTGCACGGATCTTTTGTTTTCCGTACGCGGGGGGCACCAGCAGTATTTACTTTGACTGGCCAGACTATTTTTTCAGCCGGCAGATTGAAGTAGTGGCAGTCAGTCTGCCAGGGCGCGGTGCGCGCTTTGGTGAGCCATTTGATGCCAGCATTGAGGCGGCCACAACCAATATGGTTGACGAGTTTGTGCCCTATCTGGACAGGCCCTTCTATCTGTATGGTCACAGTAATGGTGCGTTATATAGTTATGAATTTGCTCGTCAGTTACTTAATCGCGGACAGTTGCTAAATTGTCGGCGGGTATTTTTGGGCGCAAAGGCCGCGCCCCGAATTACCTATCGGCGCGATCCGCTTCACTTGCTGAATGAAACGGATTTCAGGCAGGCACTGGCTGAGCTGGGCGGCACACCACAGGCGCTGTTGGCGGATGAACAATTGCTGGCGTTGCTGTCACCTATGCTACGCAGCGACTTTAAGTTGGGGTTTGATTATATGTCCACAGAGCCTCAGCAGCGCTTGCAGCAGCTTCCCACCACGCTGATTTATGGTACACAGGATGTGGATGTGGGCGCCCAAGCGATGTCTGCATGGCGCGAGTTGCTGCCACAGGCTGAGCTGGAGTCAGTCGCCGGTGGACACTTTTTTATCCATCACCAACAGGCCTTACTGGTCGATCTGCTCTTGACGCGGATCCCAATGTAGCCGATAAACGGAACTAGAAAAGGATAGACAACAATGAAAACACTTTATTCACTGGCTTCTGCCGTGTCGCTGCTGGTCAGCGCACAGGCAGGAGCCGCAGTAGTCACGGATAGCGGAGTTAAAAAACACGCAATGGAAACATCAACACTGAACATATTATACATGGGCAACAGTCACACCAAACGTCACAGTGTGCCCGAATTTGTCAAAGCCATCATTGAAGCGTCCGAGCCGGGGGTTCAGGTTAGCTATCAAATGGCGCCCGGGATCTTATTTCTGGATCAGCGCTGGGATCATGGTCCGAGCCGTAAGATGTTAAAAGACACCTCATTAAGCCATGTGGTATTGCAGGCGCAAAAATACTCACAAAGCCGCAGAAAGCTCTACTCAACCAAAGAGGCGAAAAAGCTGGTTGCGCTGGCGAAGGACCATGGCACCCAGGCCGTTATGTTTCCTGAGTGGGGTCAAAGAGGCCGTCAGTGGGAAGGCCAGTATGTGCATGATATTTATGCGGGCATAGCAAAAGAGTCGGGCGCATGTATTGCACCCGTTGGTTTGGTGTGGGATAAGTTTTTATCGGAGCACCGTATGAACTTACATGCTATGGACGGTAACCATGCTAATGACAAAGGCGCGTTTCTGGCCGCGCTGGTGTTATCGCAAAGTATTCTTGGTCGCCCGGCAGATCAGCTTGCAGTCACCACCACCGCACCTGTTGACGCTAAGTTACAAAAGCAAATGCAGTTAGCGGCAGCTAGTCTGTTTCAAACGGAAGCGGCGAACTGCGCATCTTAGTAAGGGGTGGTCCGAAGGCGCTAAGCCATCGACCTGGTCCGGCACGTGAGTGTGCCGGGCATCTAACCTCTCAACTCGCTTATCTGTAAACACGCTACCCCGGCGCAAAGTTAGCGCAAGCGACCACACGCTTCTATAGTTTAACTAAATTCCTTGTACTGCATATTGCATCATGTTCAGGATCATATTGCTGTTATCTTTTCTAGCCTGGCAGCCGCACGCTCAGGGCACAAATCCCGTAAGTATTGCAACTGGTGAATATCCGCCGTTTACCGGCAGTAAGTTGCAGGACGATGGGTTCGTGAACCAGGTTATCCGCTTGGCACTGGCGAATGAAGGATATCTGGCGCAGTTTGAATACTTACCCTGGAAGCGCAGTTTTCAGGCGGCTCGGCAGGGGCAATATGCGATGGCGTCATACTGGGTCTGTGAGACTGAATATCAGCAACATTTTTACTGTAGCGATGAGCTCTATCGTGGTCAGCTTTTGCTGTATTTCCGTTCCGACACACCGTTGCCACAGTGGCGTAGTATTGACGATCTGAAACCTTATCGGATAGGCGCGATTTTAGGCTATGAATATGTGCCAGAGTTTCGCAAGGCGATTGAAGAGGGCGAGCTGGATGTGATTATGGTCAGCAATGACCGGCTTAATCTGAATATGCTACTCAATGACCGTGTGGACCTGATCCTGCTCAGTGACACGGCAATGCAAAGCCTGCTGAACAACCACTTTCCTTCCTTACAAAAAGATAAGATTCGGGCACACCCCAGACCATTTTTAAATTACCGCGCTCATGTCTTATTTCCAAAATCTAGAAAAGAGAGTGTTGTGCTACGCGACCAGTTTAATCGGGGGCTGCAAACACTCAAAGCGACTGGTGAGTTTGAACGCCAGTGGCAGCGGTTACTGAATGGAGAGTTTGTACCGGAACGTTAGTTTCTATGGAAGGTGAGCAGGCCACACTAGAAACGGCTTCTCCAGCTTGTCAGATGACGTGTCAGGATAATGATAAGACCAAATATAACTGGCTGTTTATTATCTGTATTTTTGTCATTATGAATTAATTCATGGATTTTCCCGCGGTGTTGTAATTTGATTTTAATGTGTTAGTTTGAAGCGACTTTAACAAACATAAGGAAATTATAATGAAGTTAAATCTAAAGAAGAAAAGCATCAAATCGTTGAGTTCGGACAACAAAAGACTCCCTAATGCAGCAACGCCTGCGGTTGCTGGTGGAACATTCACACAATACGAATGTGATACGGGCAGTTACTGCAATACTATGCATTGCTTTACGAATAAAGATCAGGGTTGTAACTCTCAGCTTTATACCTACCAGGGTACAGGTTGCTGCAGAACCACCCTGTGCTAAGTTCAGTTGAGTAACGCCGTGTGCCTAAGCCATGATGCAAAGGGAACTCTTTCAACAAGTGTCATTCCCGAAATGGTTTTATCGACACATGGCAAACGCTGCAGGCTCATCATTCGGTGTAAGCCTGCCGCTATCATTTTTCTCCATACACTACAGTGATGCACTACTTTTCAGGAGCAGCCAAATACGCTCGCGTTTGCACTGGGCGTTAACCTTAGCTGGGTTTCTCGATCCCATACCTGACCGGCCCCGTTAACTTTTGGGTGAGAAAGGTCTACCTCTATTAGGGTTAAACTTCGACAAACCAGGTTCGACTTTTTATTTGGCGCTTAATCGCTTGATATCTCCCTCAACCGATTCCATTTTGGCGATCACTAAGGTGCCATCGGCTGCAATATCGTAGTGCCAGAGCAGGTGTTGTGTTTTCAGAAGCTCAGGCTTTGCGACACCATCCAGTGCCAGTCGCCAGATATGATCCGTTTTTGACCAGGCGCTTTGCCAGTACAAATAACCATCTTTGAGTCTGGGATTGGTTATCTGATGATATGCTCTGGGTTCAAGGGGAGTCAGTTTAGTTTCCTCCATGCGCGCAGCGCTTATTTCCGTGCTGTGATAAAGTGCGGCGTCTTTAAAGATGAGCCAACTTTGAGCCCGATAGTCATACATCAACATATCTGATGCCAGTGCAAAGCGGCGCTGCAATTGACCTGCTTTGTCATAGATCAAAACGTCATGACCGTCTGTTGCCCACAGCGTATCTGCATCTATCCAACCAAAATGGCGAAGTGAGCGCGATAGGGCAGGAGTGAAGGTGTGCATTACCCCAGAGCGGTCTAGCAGCAGTAACCGAGTCTCCCGGTTAGCCAGAATATGGGCATTATCCGGGCTCCAGGTGACAAAGTTGACGTACTCACTGCCCTTGTGATGGGTCAGCTGAACTACCTTGTCATTGCTATGCAGGTATATTTCACACGCGCCGGTGCGGCGTGACATAAATGCCGTTTCACCCAGGCTGTTGGTGACTGGCAGATAATCATGGCTGGAACTGGAAAAAATAGGCAGGTTGTCTTTGTCGCGAATATTCACCTGCCAGCTTTCGGCGGCACTGAAAATATAACCCTGCTTGTCAACACTAAGGCTGCTAAATATCCCCTGCGGTGTCGAGATGACCTGATATTGATGTCCATCACGCGTTGTGGCGATCAGGTTATGGTGCTTGCTGCCATCGTTAGTGATCATGCTGTGTTGTTTTGGATCATAGGCAATCAGCCAGACTGGGAAGTTCCAGTGTAGCTGCACTTTGCCATCCAGCGTGATTAAGCGTGAATGCTGAAAGGCATTTTTCACCAGGTAATAGATTTGATTGTCCCAGCCGCGCAATGTGCTGGTGAGCTTATCGCCTTCATCGAGCTTGAGAGGAATAGGAATATATTTATTATTATCAGTATGATACTGATATGCCTGCATGCCCGTTTTGCTTAATACAGAGACAATAAGCTGATTGTCTGATTGCCAGCTTGGCGCCTGTATACGATAACAAGGCAGGCCTTGAGCGCGGTTCAGCTGCTGACCTTGCGCGTTCACAATCAATAGTTCACAACGGTCACCCTGATAACGCCAAACTGCCAGCCAGTCTTTTTCAGGGTGCCAGGTTGGTTTGGCAACTCGGCTGTCAAATTGTAAACGCTGTATCGGGTTGCCTTGCTTATCGGAAATAACCAGAGTTTTGAAATCGTCGATATACGCCAGAAGCGATTTACTGGCGTGGGCGGCGACATCAAATTCTAACCCCAATTCATACGTGATATCTGCGACCTCATACTGCGGAGCAGCAAAGGGAGCCGGTGCAGCAGAAAAGTAAGCGATTGCACTGAAGCAGGCTGTGACGACAGGGAGTGCCATCATTAGTACACGCTTTTTACCGGTCATGCCTTGCTTTGCAACCGCATCGTTTGGTAAAGCCGTGATAGTGTGCCCGTTATATTGTGGTGCCCGTACTAGCGGGGAGGCGTGCAGAACTGTCACTGGCGCAATAAATACATAGCCTCGTTTGGGTACGGTTTTAATAAAGCGAGGGGTTTTGGCACTGTCATTGAGTACACGACGCAATTTGGTCAGCAGCTGGTACAGGCTATTGGACTCGACAATGGTGTCTGGCCACAGTGCGGTGTTTAATGCTTCCCGAGACAGGACCTTATCAGGAGACGTAACAAAGAGTTCAAGGAGTCTGGCAACTTGTGGCTCAAGCTTGATAGCGACCTGGCTTTCGGGGGCGCGCAATTCATCCTGACTGGCATCAAAATGCCAGGATAAAAAGTGGTATTGCTGAGCGCCAGTCGATATCGCCATGGTGGTTGTTTCCTTAATTATTGTTGTAGCCTGTTGCCGCTGCAATGCGGTACCCGCACCTGAGTCTGGATCGTTTGGTCAGATGACTGACTCAGAGGCCGACTTATCAGGTGTCACGCATTCTGTCTGCTGAAACTAACCTAGTTCAGAACAAAGTCAATAATCTTCAGGGGTTGATCACCTTTATTCAGGAAAATTTCAGCTTTTTAAAGGCCCATTTCTGCTGCAATGAACGCAATCAGTCATATCGGAAGCAGTCATATGAAACAGCACTATTTAACTTTGTGTATCACAGCGGTATTGGGCAGCCAGTCACTCTGGGCAAGCGAAATTCACAATACAGAGGTAAACCTCGACGGTCGTCTGGATGAACAACAATGGCAATCAGCTCATCAGTTTAAGCAATTTTATCAGGTGGTTCCGGCGACACTGACAACACATTCAGACAAGCTCCATGCAAAAGCATTCAGCAACGCAGCGGGGGTTTATATTGGTATTGTTAACTTTCAGGACAGAGCAAGCAGGCAGAAGCAGTTTAATATTCAGGATGCCTTTATGCAGGCTGAATTCAACCGCATCGTGGTGGATTTCGCGGGTGATGGCAGCGGCGCGTACGAGTTTGCCGTGACTCTGGGTGGTGGCACGCAAGATGCCGTATTGACGCCACAGCTGACCAAAGACGGTGACTGGGATGGCGATTGGCAGTTTGCAACGTTTGAGGCGGATGATTACTGGTCTACAGAAGTCTTTATCCCGTGGCATACCGTATCTTTTTACAACCCGGCTCAAGGCACGGAAAGTGCGCTTGGTGATATTGGTGTGTCAATACAGCTTTATGACCTGGGGAAAAATTATATCTATTCAAATCAAAAACAAACAACCAGCAATAGCGATTTTTATCTGGGTATGCCAAAGCTCAAATCGGCCATTCCAAACCATAGCCAACTGAGTTTTGTGCCGTATTTTAGTCATCAGCAGCATTTTGCCGAGCAGGCCAAGAATAGTAGTCAAAGCGATGTAGGTTTTGATCTGTTTTATAAACCTAGTCATCACCAGAAACTGTCGGTGGCGGTTAATCCGGACTTCGGCCAGGTCGATAGTGACGAAGTCGACATTAACTACAGTGCGGTTGAAACACTGCGCAGCGACAAGCGGCCTTTCTTCACTCAGGATATTGCAGTGTTTAGCGTACAGGCTTTGCAAGATACCAAACTGATCCATACACGGCGTATTGGGGCTGGCAGCGACGATGGGCGGGAATTTATCACCCCTATCGATTTGGCGACCCGTTTTGTTCATCAGGGAGAAACCATGCAGGTCGGTGCCTTTGCAGTAAAAGAGGATGACCTGGACAGTAACGCCGGAAAACGCTTTTATGCGGCCCGCGCCAAGTATCGGCAAAAGTACTGGCAAACAGGTGTGCTGGCCACACATACAGAACGGCCATGGCTGGACCGTCAAGCCACGACGATGGCCTGGGATAGTCAGTATCAAAGTGCCACCTGGTCATTTCAGGGCGCTTTGCTCGCCAGCGAGGTCGAGCAGCAGCAAAAGCAAACTGGTAATGGGGCATCATTGCAACTGGGGTATCAGTTTTCTCCCAATACAAATCTGGAAGGGCGATATCTTAAGCTTAATAAAAGTTTTAATAACAGTGATTTAGGATATGCACAGCGCAATAATTGGCAGTATAGTGAAGCCAAATTCAGTCATGCGATTAACACCCAAAGCGATTGGTTAGCGCGTATCAAGCACTCTTTGACACTCAGTTATGAGGCCGATAGCCAGGGTCTGAAACTGCCGGCCCGGCAGGCCTATCTGAGCCAGTGGCTGCTGGCAAGTGGTGGTCAGATTGATCTGCATCTGGACAGGGTCAGTGGCGGCTGGCAGGACAACCTGGGTCGTCAGAGCCAGGCCTTTGAAGTACCCGGTAACTGGGAAACTCGGATAATGTATGTGAGTCCTTACATTGGCAAATTCTCATGGGCCGCAAGTTTTGAGTACGATCAGGAGGGGTTTGATGGACGGGCTCAGCAATATGCGATTGATATGACCTGGTTACCACACCCAAACTGGACTTTAAAATTCAACAATTTTTATCGCACCGGAGATGGCTGGCTGGTGGCAAGTGACACAGATCAGGTCACTCAATATCAGCGTGATTTCTTCGTAAATAAGATTCAGGTTAGCGGATTGATAACCGATAAACTGGAATTTTCTTCAACGCTTGAATGGGCCGTACTGGAAGCCCGCAGTGACGATGTGTACTCCATACAGGCGCATAACAGACATCGCCTGAACAATGTGGATACCAGCTTTGAAGATCGTCGCTTGTCCAGCCAGTTTAAGTTGCGCTATCGGATGGGGGCACTGTCTGATGTGTTTTTGGTATATCGGCGTGGCGGGGCTGTGGGAGAAAGTGTACCTGGCAGTCAGATTGGCTCAGAGCCCTGGCTTGAACGCGCAAAACAGCTTTGGCAATCACCTTCACAGGATTCCGTGCTGCTGAAGGTCAGGTATAAGTTTTAACGGCGCAGCTGCAGCTGTTCGGTATCTGTGTGAATATTTCTCAATTCACACTCTTGGGACAACACAGCATACTCAAACTTTTAAGTTTAGGGACAAAGCTATGCAAATAAGACATGCTGTTATACTGAGTGCAGTGTTGAGTTTGGTTACCTCCTGCGCATCCCAGCAGTCGGCTACTGAGCTGTATCAGTCTCAGGATTGGGTTACGGACGGGGTATTTACTCAGGGGGTAGAAGGCCCGGCCGTAAACCGAGATGGTGACCTGTTTGCGGTCAATTTTGCCCGACAGGGCACCATTGGTCAGGTGAGCGGACAAGGTGAGGCGGGTTTATATCTGAATTTGCCTCAAGGTAGCACAGGCAATGGGATCCGCTTTGATGCGCAGGACACTATGTATATTGCGGATTATACCGGTCACAATGTACTGAAAGTGACGCCTGATAAAACGATTTCTGTGTTGGCTCATAACCCCAAAATGCATCAGCCCAATGATTTAGCCATCAGTGATAAAGGCATACTGTATGCCAGTGATCCGGATTGGCAAAACAACACGGGACAGCTTTGGCGCATTTTACCTGATGGGCAAACTGAATTGTTGCGTGCAAATATGGGCACCACAAATGGTATAGAGGTCAGCCCCGACAATCGTACTTTGTATGTGAATGAGAGTGTGCAGCGCCGGATCTGGGCGTTTGAGCTTGATGAGCAGGGGATGATAGGTGACCCAGAGCTGTTTTATGAGTTTAACGATCATGGCCTGGATGGTATGCGCTGTGACGAAAATGGCAATCTGTATGTTGCCCGCTATGGAGCCGGGGAAGTGGTGATACTGTCACCAAAAGGCCAGCTACTGAGAAAAGTGGTGTTGAAAGGCCAATATCCGACGAATATCGCGTTTGGTGGCAAGCAGGGCAAACAGGTGTTTGTGACCATGCAAAAGCGAGGCGCTATCGAAACCTTTATCTCAGAATACGCCGGGCGTTCGTTTAACCGACATACTTTGTAACCACACACAGATACTTTGTATTGAGGTGTTTTGTTAATATCGGAACGGTTAAATATCAAGGACCTGTATGATAGAAATAAAACACCTCACAAAAGTGTATTTGCATGACCCTGTTTTTTCTGACTATTATGCCGTGCTGAGTGAGCAGAAGCTCTGCATCGAAGCGCCAAATGGACTGGGGAAAAGCACGCTGTTCAGGATCATTGCCGGCCTGGATGACGCGTTTCATGGTGATGTACTGTTTGACGGTAAGCAGCACTCTGCCATGCAGAAAATCGTGGCACTGGCCAGTGACTCTATAGCCTTTCCGGATTTTTTGACGGCCAGACAATTACTGCAATTGACAGCTAAAAGCTGGGCATGTCCCTGGCCTGAGCTAATGATCCGGCAAATGGAGTTTGAGCCCTTTTTGGATACTCGTTACGGCGCACTGTCGTCCGGTAATCAGAAAAAGTGCCAATTAATCAATGCTATGATGAGAAATACGCCTTATCTGGTGCTGGATGAACCGAGCGCTGCATTAGATCATGCCAGCGTTGATGTGTTGTTAAGCTGGCTTATTCATCACCCTGCACAAGTGATCATTAGTTGCCATGAACCTCAGCCCTTTATTGAAATTGGCTTTGTAACTCAGTCACTGTTTGAGTGAGGTGCTGATGTTACATTACTACCAGTATCGCTACCGTGCGTTCCGTGTTGCGCTGGCTGCGTTGTTGCGCCAGCTTCAGCAGTTCTCACTCATGTTTGTGACCTTATTCTTCATTTTCATCCCTCAGTTGATCATTGGGGTGTTTTTTGGTCTGGGTAAGTTGGTGTCGTTCGACTCGCACGGTGTTGCGATGAAAGTGGCATTTGGTTTCCTGTTGCTACAAAGTTTGCTGTTACAGGCGGTAAAGCCCGCAATTACTGATATCCGGTACAGGGCCTATCACCTAACCCTGTTGCGAACCCGGTTTCATCAGTTTGTGGCTGACTGGCTGCTGTTACTGGTGTGCCATGTGCTATTTGGTGCAGCTTTGCTCCTCGCAGTGAGTATGGGCACAGCGACACTCTGGCAGGCTCCGCAGTTGCCAGGGTTTATGCTGGCACAGTGGCTGTTTGCGCTGGCCTTGTTGTACCGCCCGCAAACATTGGTTTCATCTTTGTGTGTTGCTTTCGTTGCCGTCTGGCTGGCTCCGAGTATTCAGGCATATCTGGCTGTGAGTGTGCTGTGGCTTGCGCTGGATTGGTTCAGACCCAGGCTGAAACTAGCGGCACCGCAACCCCAGCTCACTCCCCTCAGCTTTTGGTACTATACCATAAAAGAGTATCCCTGGATGATGTTGTGGCGAGCAGGCGCATCATTTCTGGCTTTGTGGGCAGGCATGATCATGGCACATGAGCGGCCCGATCTGCTGCATTACTACACTTTGATGATACTTCTGGTGAACCAGCTGTGGTGGTCCAGCTTGTATTTAGATACCAGTAAACAGGTGGCGGGACGCAGGGGGTTTTGGCGGAGTCTGGGCCTTGACAGTCAAATTGAGTTTAGCCAAAACGCTTTGCTCTACGGATTATGCCTGATCAGCTGGCTTGCGGGGGTTGTGCTGCTAAACGGCGAGTTGTTTACCGTGTCGGTAATCGCTACTTGTCCGGCACTTGTATGGACTCTAAAGCACTATCCGCAGCGTTTTGCTGTTGTCTGGGGCTGTGTCAGTGTGACGCTGATGATGATTAAAGTGCTGTTTATTTAGGACAGGAAAACAAAAAAGGCCAGCATGGCTGGCCTTTACATTAGAGACAAGTTACGCGGCGTCCGCGTCTTTTGCAACCACTCTGGCTTTACCAGCCAGCAGGTCGGCCGGGTCAAAGTCATCAACATTGATAACGGCCAGTCGCTTCTCTTCAACGGCTGCCAATTTGTTGGCTTCGTCGTTATTAAGTGCACCACATTCGCGGCCCATTTCGGCCACTTTATCTAATCGCATAAATGGCAGCTTTTCACCTTTGGCACGACATACTTTGTCGAACAGAGGCTCTACTTCCAGAATGTCTTTCAGTGTTTGCTCTTGTTTGCCGATCAGGTTAAGCGGTTCATCACGCATATAAATGTGTGATGCAAGGCGGTCACGGGCGGCACTTGGTGTTTGTAGCAGTTGTGCCAGTTTGTGCTCCATTTGGTCTGTTGGCTTGCGCACAGGACGACCAAACGGGAACAATACGAGCTTGAGCAAACCACGTAGCGCCATTGACGGCATGTTGTTAATTAGATCCGCCAATGCACGTTGACACAGGTACAGGTGCTCCTGACAAGCCCACTGAACGTAAGGCAGATCTTCTTTACGACGGCCTTCATCGTTGTAACGTTTCAGTGTTGCAGACACCAGATACAGGTAGCTTAGCAAGTCACCAAGGCGCGCAGAAATACGCTCTTTACGTTTCAAAGAGCCACCAAATACGGCCATACAGATGTCAGACATCAGCGCCAGTGACGCACTAAAGCGCGCTGCGGCACGATAGTAATCGGCTGTTTCATCGTTAAATGGTACTTTGCTGAAACGACCACCAGTCAGAGCCAGCCACTTAGTGCGAACCAGATTAGAAATGGTAAAGCCAATGTGGCCCATTAGTGCCTGGTCAAAGCTGTTCAGCGCTTCTTCTTTATCCTTAATGGTACAGGCATTTAGTTCAGCCAAAACAAAAGGATGGCAGCGAATTGCGCCCTGACCGTAGATGATCATATTACGAGTCAGAATGTTTGCACCTTCTACCGTAATCGCAATTGGGGCACCCTGATAGCCGCGGCCCAGGTAGTTATTTGGACCCAGACAGATGCCTTTACCACCGTGAATATCCATTGCATGCTTGGTTGAATCACGCATTTGCTCTGTCAGGTGATATTTCAAAATAGCAGAGATAACAGACGGCTTTTCACCTAAGTCGACAGCACCCGTTGACATGCTCACTGCTGCGTCACTGCTGTAGGCGTAACCACCTAGTTTAGCCAGTGCTTCTTCAATACCTTCCATCTTACCGATAGGCAATTTGAACTGACGGCGGATACGGCTGTATGCACCACTGGCAAGCGCCAGAGACTTAATACCACCGGTCGAGTTAGACGGTAGCGTGATCACGCGACCCACTGACAGACACTCCACCAGCATACGCCAGCCCTGACCGGCCATTTTCGGACCACCAATGATAAAATCAAGGGGTACAAAGACGTCTTCGCCCTTAGTTGGACCATTTTGGAAAGGTACGTTCAATGGGAAGTGGCGACGACCAATTTCAACGCCAGGGGTGCTGGTTGGGATAAGCGCACAGGTAATACCAATTTCTTTTTTGTCGCCCAGCAGGCCATCCGGGTCGCGCATTTTGAATGCCAGACCAAGTACAGTCGCAACGGGTGCAAGCGTGATATAACGCTTATTCCAGGTTAGGCGAATACCTAAGGTTTCTTTGCCTTCCCACTCACCTTTACAGACGATACCGAAATCCGGGATAGATGAGGCATCAGAACCCGCTTCCGGAGAGGTCAGTGCAAAACAGGGGATCTCATCGCCTTTTGCCAGGCGAGGCAGATAATGATCTTTTTGCTCTTGTGTACCATAGTGCTGAAGCAGCTCGCCCGGACCGAGTGAATTAGGTACACCTACAATCGATGAAAGCAGAGTTGATTTACTGGTTAGCTTTTGCAACACACAAGACTGTGCATAGGCCGAAAACTCCAGACCACCATATTGCTTTTTGATGATCATGGCAAAGAACTTGTTGTCTTTGAGATATTGCCATACGTCCTGCGGTAGATCAGTCAATTCATGAGTGGCTTCCCAGTCGTTCAGCATGGCGCAAACTTCTTCAACAGGACCATCCATAAAGGCTTGTTCTTCCGCAGTCAGGCGTGGCGCCTGATACTGGTGAAGCTTATTCCAGTTAGGATTACCACAGAACAAGTCGGCTTCCCACCAAGTAGTACCGGCATCGATAGCTGACTTTTCTGTTTCAGACATGCTAGGCGTGACTTTTTTGAACGCCTTAAACAATGGCGCAACGATATACTGTTGACGCACGTTAGTCATTGATAAGGGAACTGCGATGGCCAAGAAGATAAGCCAGGCAAATGCGCCAAAGGCGCCGGCGAAGGTGCCGATCAGCAGCGTCGCCGCAGCAACACCTAAGCAGGTGTTCCAGCTCGCACGGTGGTAGCAGGCAGCGCTAACCAGTGCGATTAAAGCGAGTGTAAATAAAAGTGTCATGTTGTTATTCCTTGTAAGAGGTCTGACCACATTGGCTAGGCTAGCTTGTTGGACCAGTGATTTCAAGCCTAAAAAGCATCTTATCTTCATTTTAGTTGCTATTTAGTTACCTCGCGAGTTGGTCATATTGGTGTTGTTTTTATGTAATGAGTTTGTAATTTTTAAGATTGCTCCTATATTTTAAGAGATCATTCTAGGAGGGAATCGTCATGCAATATGGAACATTGTGTGTCGCATCTGCGACGTTTTTTGCTATGCTGCTTTCAGCACACCTTTATCAACCCGCTGTATTTCTTAATCTTGCCAGTTGCGTCTTGTGCGCTATCTATGGTTATCAGGGCGCCAGTATTATCGCTATGTTTTTAGCCTGGTGTAATGTTCAGGCGTTTTTGGTCAGTCCATGGATAAACCTCACCGAACAACCAAGTGTCAAAGCGCTTGTACTGTTTCTGCTTTGCCTGATGTTCGCGGCTATCAGTATCGGGGTTAGTAAACGTTAGCCTGTTGTCCGAGCCTTGGCTGCGGTACAATAAAGGGTCCGTGTATCGTTTGGGAAGTATGAATGAAGATCCTTGCAGATCAGAATATGCCCCTGGTTGAAGAGTTTTTCTCTGATCTGGGGGAGGTCAGTCGCTTTGATGGTCGCACCATAGCGCCGCACCAGCTGGCTGATGTTGACGTGTTGCTAACGCGCTCCGTCACTCAGGTTGATCAGACACTTTTGGCTGAGGCATCGAAGCTAAAGTTTGTTGGCACCGCAACAATTGGAGTCGACCACATTGACAGGTCGTTACTGGCTGAGCGAGACATTGGTTTTGCCAGTGCTCCCGGTTGTAATGCTGTCGCTGTTGCCGAATATGTGATCAGTGCTTTGTATGCCTATGCGCAGCACAAGGCGATTAATCTGCAGGGTAAAAAGCTAGGTATTGTTGGGGTTGGTAATATAGGCCAATGCTTACACGATAAACTGGCTGCCAGTGGGGTAGAGCTGCTTTTGTGTGACCCACTCCGTCATGAAGCGGGGACTTTAACGCAGCACATGCCACTTGATGAGCTGTTAGCACAAGCCGATATTGTTACTTTCCATGTACCTTTGATTAAGACCGGTGTTCATCAGACCCGGCATATGCTTAATGCTGAACGCATAGCGACGCTTAAGCCTGATATGTTGGTGATCAATGCAAGCCGGGGAGATGTGATTGATAACCAGGCTTTGTTAGCAGCGCTTGAGAACGGCCAGGCAATCGATTTGGTGTTAGATGTATGGGAAAATGAACCCAATATTTTGAAGCCTTTGTTGGATCATACATTGTTTGCCTCAGTGCACATTGCTGGTCACACACTTGAGGGGAAAGCCCGTGGAACGCAAATGTTGTATCAGGCCCTGTGTGACCAACTCGGTATTACAGCCACAAAGTCGCTTGAGTCGTTTTTGCCGATCCCAGCTCTGACATCTTGTTATGCAGAGCATACGCTTAGCGAACAGGAACTCGGCAGGTTGGTTCATCTGGTCTATGATATTCGTCGCGATGATGGCCTGATGCGTAATAATATCACCAGTCAGGGGTTTGATATGTTGCGCAAGAATTACCCGCCTCGTCGAGAGTTTAATACCTTGACGGTGCAAAATGCACCTCAGTGTGGGAAGCAGTTACAACAGCTTGGTTTTAAAGTAATTAATTCGAATGAGGAATAATATGTCGCAGAAATATGATGTGGCGGTGCTCGGTGCAACCGGGCTGGTAGGCAAGCAAATTATTGAAACTCTGGCCGAACGAAAGTTCCCGGTTGGCAATTTGTATCCTCTGGCAAGCAGCCGCAGTGCGGGTGAAGAAATTGAGTTTAACGGTGAGACGCTCACTGTGCTGGATGTGGCAGAGTTTGATTTTAGCCAGGCTCATATAGGTTTGTTTTCGGCAGGAGGCAGCGTGTCGGAACAGTATGCGCCAATAGCGGCCGAAGCGGGCTGTGTTGTCATTGATAACACATCACATTTTAGATATGACTATGATGTGCCCTTGGTTGTACCAGAGGTAAACAGTGCCAGCCTGGCTGATTTTCGCAATCGCAACATCATCGCCAACCCAAATTGCTCGACCATTCAAATGATGGTGGCATTGAAACCGATTTATGATGCCTACGGCATTGACCGTATCAATGTGTCTACCTATCAAGCGGTATCTGGTGCAGGTAAAGAGGCGGTTGAGGAGTTGGCCAAGCAAACTGCTAACCTGATGAATGCCCGACCTATGGAAAATGAGGTATTCAGCAAGCAAATTGCCTTTAATGTCATTCCGCAAATTGATGCGTTTCAGGACAATGGTTATACCAAAGAAGAAATGAAAATGGTTTGGGAGACGCAGAAAATCCTCGGCGATAGCAGTGTTATGGTGAACCCAACGGCCGTTCGCGTTCCTGTTTTTTATGGTCATGCCGAGGCAATTCACCTCGAAACGCGTATGCCTTATGATCTTGAACACATTAAACAGTTGTTAAATGATGCCCCAGGTCTCGAACTGATTGAAGATGAACAGGATTATCCGACACCGGTCAGTGATGCCAGTGGCAACGACACCGTATATGTAGGTCGACTGAGAGCAGATATCTCGCACCCGCATGGTCTGAACCTGTGGGTCGTGTCTGACAATACCCGTAAAGGAGCGGCAACAAACAGTGTACAGATCGCAGAAGAACTAATCGCGCACTATCTGTAATTATTGCCGGGCCCGTGACCAATCACGGGTCCAGATTCCTGTTTTGTTTGTTCCCATACGGCAGCATTTTGCCACTTTTCACTTCTCATCCGCCAAGTCTATGTATTTCGTCTATCCTTGAGTGTATTCAGAGGCTTAAATAAAGAATTGGTAACTCACCAAAAAGCATGATAAGAATGTTAATTTTCAATACTTTGGCGATGGATATTCACCGTTATCTGGTTTATAGTTGGCAATTGGAACAGAGCTTGCACAAGCCCTATTAAGCACAATTCAGTAGTCGCGTTGCCGCCAGGGCAGCGCAAGAAGAGTATACAAAGGAACAGCATGCGCGGTTTAGCCTTTATTTGTATCTTAGCAATGGCCCTAATTGCAGCGCCCGTTCATACCCAGGACGGGACCGTTCTCAAAGGTCCTAAAGGGGTTGATCTCGGGCTTCAGGGACGCTCAGTTGGCCCGATAAAGTCAACAGATACCTTATGGCGCATCGCGCACAAAGTTCGCCCTAATGACTCCGTTTCTATCTATCAGGTAATGCAGGCCTTATATGAGAAAAACCCACAGGCTTTTCTCGACAACAACCTGAACCATATGCGCGATGGCGCTTATCTGAAAATTCCAACTTTAGCTGAAATACGTCGCGTTAATGCGCAGTTAGCGCGTCAAAAATCTGATCAAGACGATGAGCTATGGGAGCTGAAAAAAAGTGGTAAGCTTGACCAGGCTACCATAGATGCTGCCGATAAGCGGGTAACTCAAGCGCGTAAAGTTGATGTTGAAGAAGCCCGTGAAGCGTTAACCAACGAGCTAAAATCACTCAAAATGGAGCAAGACTCGCGTCTGCTCGATTTACAAACTCAGTTTAAAACCTCCGTACGTAGTGTTGAAGAGATCCTTCAGGAAAACAACGAACTTGAGAAAAAACTAAATAATATTTCTGAAGAGCTTAAAAATGTTCAGGAGCAGCTGGGCAGAGATAGCGAAATTCAGCAGCAGCTTAAAGCTGTGATTGATATGCAAAGTGAAATGATTGCGCAGCAGCAGATGCAGGCACAAGCAGAAGCTGAATTTAGCATTGCTAAGCTGTTTTCCAACCCTCTGGTTGTTGCCTTACTGGCGACCATTCCTGCCTTACTCATCATTGGTGCGGTTGTGATGCGCATGCGCAAAGGCAAGGCAAAACAAGCGGAGGCAGACGATGAATTTTTACCACAGTCACCAGCACCTGTCGCCGCAGCGACGGCAACAGCGGCAGCAGTCGATCCGCTCGATCTGGATATGCCACATGACAGTGGCGAAGATGCTTTAAACGAAGGCGTGCAGCTCGATGACGATATTTTACCTGATGATGAAATCGTCTTTGATAGCCTGGAAGATGATGCATTTGAAGAAGGTAATGACACGCTTGAGCAGGATGAACTGGACAGCTTACTGAACGATGACATCGTGTTTGACGATGAGTCGGATGTCAATGCTGAGCAGTCAGATGCTGACGACCTTGATGAGTTTCTGCAACAAAACTTCGATGAAGCGGATGACAGTCTGGGTGATGAAATTACTCTGGATGTCGACGCTGACGCAGCGTCGGGCGATAACGACATACTGAGTGCCGATGACATTGATGATTTGTTCAACGAAGTCAGCGAAGGGGCTGATGACGATACTCTGGATGTCAGCGACGACGCACTTGCCGCACTAAGCGAAGAATTAGCCGAAGAGAGTCTCGAAGAAGTTGATACCGCGGAGTCTGACGTAGCTGCGGATGAAGACTTTGATCTGGACGACATTGATAGCTTGATAGATGAAGTCGGTGAGTCGCCCCCAAAGTCCCCAGCGGCTGATGGAACAGCGACAGACGACGGTATTCTGAGTGCTGATGATATTGATGACTTACTCGATGGCGCACTTGATGATGAGCCCGATATCGCAGAAGACGATTTTGACGTTGACGATATAGACAGCTTGCTTGATCAGGCCCAGGATACTGGTGACAACGATGCACTTCCTGAAGAATCCGATATTGACTCTGATGATATCGACAGCCTGCTGGAAGAAGCGGTCGATGCGACCCCTGACGAAGATTTACTGGCAGAAGAACCTGATGATATCGACAGCCTGCTGGAAGAAGCGGCCGATGCGACCCCTGACGAAGATTTACTGGCAGAAGAACCGGATGATATCGACAGCCTGCTGGAAGAAGCCTCTGATGCAGTGCCTGACGAAGATTTAATGGCAGAAGAACCGGATGATATCGACAGCCTGCTTGAAGAAGCCTCTGATGCAGTGCCTGACGAAGATTTAATGGCAGAAGAACCGGATGATATCGACAGCCTGCTGGAAGAAGCCTCTGATGCAGTGCCTGACGAAGATTTACTGGCAGAAGAGCCGGATGATATCGACAGTCTGCTGGAAGAAGCCTCTAATGTAACGCCTGATGAAGATATACTGGCAGAAGAGCCGGATGATCTGAATGATTTGTTAGAAGAAGAGCCTGAGGCGGAACCCTCAGAAGACATGCTGGCGGAAGAGCCGGACGATCTGGATGGGTTATTAGAAGAAGAGCCTGAGGCCGAACCCGCAGAAGACATGCTGGCGGAAGAGCCGGACGATCTGGATGGGTTATTAGAAGAAGAGCCTGAGGCTGAACCCGCAGAAGACATGCTGGCAGAAGAGCCGGACGAGCTGGATGGGTTATTAGAAG